>CAZUQY010000047.1:0-13613 GCA_964622935.1 uncultured Bacteroidales bacterium
CACCACAATTTTTTGCTTTATATGGTGAATTAAAATTCTTATTAAGTCTAAAGCCCAACAATAATGCTACACCTATTGCAATATCAGTATAACCAGAAAAATCAACATAAACTTGTAGAGAATATCCAATCATTGCCATCAAACTTTCGAAACCTGTATACATATTCGGATTTGAGAAAACCCTGTCGACAAAGTTTACAGCAATATAATCACCTATCATTATCTTTTTTATTAAGCCCTTTAGAATCATAAACAGAGCTAATCCAAATTCGTATCTGGAAAGTTGGTATTTCTGGTAAATTTGAGGAATAAAATCTTTTGCCCTAACAATTGGACCGGCAACAAGTTGCGGAAAAAACGAAACATAAAAGCCAAAATCTATTATATTTTTTACCGGCTTAAGTTCTCGTCTATATATATCAAGCGTATACGACATTGTTTGGAATGTGAAAAACGAAATCCCAACAGGCAAAAAGATTTTTGCTGTATCGAAGTGCGTACCGGTAAATAAATTCGAAAACTCAGCCAGAAAATTATGTGCGACCAGATTTGTTCCCAACATATCATTAATAGCAGAAGTAAAAAAGAATGAATATTTAAAATATGCCAGTACAGAAAGATTAACAAAAACACTTAATGCTAACAGTAATTTCCTGTAAATATCCTGCCGGGTATTATAAATAACCCATCCGATAGCGTAATCTACAAGTGTACTAAAAATAATTAAGAAGAAAAAGAACCCACTTGACTTATAATAAAAAAACAAGCTAAAAACCAACAAGTATAATGAACGGCTGACTCTTTTATCAGATAAAAAAGCATATCCAATTAACACAACAGCGAAAAAGCCCCAAAAGAAAAATCTAGTAAAAATCAAGGGTGAGTTTTCGTTATAGGATAATATGTCTTTAATTATGTCAATCATGTTCATTTTGCTGTTTTCCTACAAGATGTTTCTCATAATCTTCCATTATTGCATCAAATAACAATCCGGCAATGATACGGTATCCAGAACGAGTAAAATGTATCCTATCTCTATTAGCTATTTTATCATTTCGCCAATAATTTATTGATTTATAACCACCCATTGCTTTAAACATATTCCAAACAGAAGCATTATACTTTGAGCCTAGGCTTGCCATCGCTTCGTATACCTCACCATAATGAGGATTTACTCCTCCCCGATAGTTGTAAAAATCGTTGTTGGTAGTAAATATAAATGCACAATCTGGATTAACCTCAAGAATTTTATCCACCAATCTTTTGTAATTACTTATGTAAACAAACTTTGAGAAGCTTCTTCCTGCAGCATCATTTACACCTATTGAAAAAATCACCAAATCAGGCATTATAGCCTTTAGATGTGTTTTAAACAAGTCTGCTTTTAAATAAGAAAAAGTAGCTGCACCATTGATACCAACTCCGGAATATTTAATTCCTGGCAAAGCATTCTCAAGATATGCACCGTAAAAACAGAAAGCATTTTCACTCGTATCTTGTCTTACAAATTCAAGATTCAGTGTATCAACAGTTTTCTTAAGATAAAATTCTGTTGCTCTGGTTTCATAATTTAGAATAATCGTATCTATTAGATTTTTAGGAATAATCCTAATCTGATATGATGTATCTTCGATATTATGAAAAACAGAAACCTTATCAAACTTTCTTAATTTCACATCTGCAACCGAGTTAAAACTTATCATAATAGATGACAAACTATCTCTTGTGATCGCAGTAATTCCAATTAAACCAAGAGTGTCTGCAGGTTCCTTATCAGTAATCTTACTTATTTCCCAATCTCCTGTGATTTTTGAAGTATAATAAAACGGATGATTAGTTTTTGCTATTGAGAAAGGAAAAACAAGCCCGGGAGCACCTTCGGTTTCTGGCATCAAACTTTCAAAACGTTTTCGCAACTCCAAAGACCAAATGCCAGCCTGTATATGTGATCCACCAAAATGCAAAATCGAGACCTGTCCAATACCCTTAAAATATAGTTTATCAAGTTTATCATAGAACTTATTCAGATTTGGATTTGAGTCAAAATGTTCTAGCGCTGTTGAGTCATACATTATATACGGGTATGTTCTTTCCGAATATGGTGTGGTTTTATTTTGACCATATACATGACTTAAAGAAAAGCCCAAAACTATAATCCAAATCAATATTTTATTCATTATGCTCATTTTTGATTCTCTCCGAATAACTGGTTACTTCCAAAATTAAGGCATTATAAAACATATTAGAAATAATACTAGTCCCATAAGGTGTAAAATGGGTATAATCTGTTCCGGCAAGAGGAGGGTCTGCATTTACCCACGCACTCATTGAATTTTTACCTCCCATAGCTTTATACATATCCCAATAAACACCTCCGGCTTTATGCGTAGCCTTTTTTATTTCTGCAATTATATTCTCTAAATTAGGATAAGTCTCAAATCCGTCTTTAACTTTTAACGACATATCACTAGGACCTATAACAATAATGCAAGCATCAGGCACTGCACTTTTAAGATATGCCAATTGATAATAAAAATAATTTCCATATTGTTCAGCCGACTTTTTGTCTTCGATGTATGGGACAGAATTACCTCCAAACTGAAAAATAAATAAATCTGTTCCAAGAATAGCAAAAGACTCTGCTAATAGTTTGCCATTTGTTGTTGTAAATATTGTTCCACTACTTCCACGCAATGCAATATTATCAAGGTACACACCAGTTTCATCCTCAAATGAAACGGCATAAATATCGGGACTATCATAACCCTCAAATTCCATTTTTATATTATCCAAATAATTTGCAGATGTATATCTAAAAACATATAAACTGTCGCCACTCTGCAATGAATCTGTCAATATTTTTTCCCCATCCGAATACAGATTTATTTTTACTGAAGTTTTTGAATTACCATAGTAGATATTTACCTGTTTAAATTTTCTTGTGTTTCCGTATCCAATATCTGATTTCGTAAAATTAAGCCAAGCTTTATATTTTGTATCGGGCTTAACCCAAGATGAGTCCGTAATTGGAGCAAACCTATTAAATGCTATCATAGGACCAAACTTTTCATCCTTTACATTTTGATCTATTACCCCAAATCCTGTATGCCGTTGCCAGTTTTGAGAATCCTCTTGTTTTATGCTAAATTGCGAATAAACTGCAACAGGAGAACAAAGTCCCATTCCAAATCCACCATATTTAGATTGAATTTTATTCCTGACAAAAGCTGTGATTCTATCTCCTTCTATCTGACTATCACCATAATGCATAATTCTAACTTTTTTCTCATCAGGCAAGTTAGTTAGCTTTGCAAAAAAATCATCAAGTGCTTCGGGATTTTCACTAGGATATTCAAATGGAGTTAATAACTTTTTTATTCCCTCCAAATCTAATTGGCTAATACTGTCGTCAAGCGAAACAAGTGAATCGATATTTAATTGATTCTCAACGATTGAATCTGTATTAACAAGAGCAATATCATCTTCGAGAAACATCTCCTCAAAACTTGGGAAATACAAAACCCACTCGTCGTTAAGACGTATCCCATCTTTAGGAAAAACAAACATCAAGATTCCTAAAACTGCAATTACGCCAAGAACAAAATATAAAACGTGTTTGGCTTTCATTTTTTCTTTTTATATATTTTTAATTTCTGCCCAACTCTCAATTTTGAAGGATCTGTAACCCCATTCCAATCCATAATGTCTTCTGGACTTGCCCAAGAGTAATTTTGAGCAATTTTATATGGTGAGTCACCAGATTTCACTTCATATGTTTCGATAAAATCATAATCTCGCAAAGGAAAATGACTAGTTACAGATTTTCTTTCTTCTTCGACAGGTTTTTCCTTTTCCTGCTTAACAATCTGCACTTTTGTTCCCTCTTTCACCCATATGCTAATTGTCTGACCGGCATAAATATTTGTACCTCTGATACCGTTCCAATCCTTCAAATCAACAACATTAACACCATAACGCTGAGCAATAGCACCTAGATTATCTCCCGATACGATTTTGTATTTAATTTCTTCAAAACCGTCTCCCGGACTAACACTTACATGAACATATGGCTCATAATCATTTGCCTGTGGTACAACAGGAACATACTTTGGGAAATATAAACTATCCTTATAATCTTCAATTGAGTCTCGTAAAACAATAAAATCACTTTTAAAATTTTCAGGTATATTTAACACCTTCAGTTTTTTTCGTCCGTCAATAACATCTCCAGTAAACAAAGGATTTAAATTCCTAAGATCATAATAATTTATTCCCAACACTTCGGCGATTTGTTTAAAGTGAATTCGCGAATTTATTATAACAGTATCACTAATCGAAACACTAAATCCTGCAAATTTACTAAAGTCAAGAGTTTCATTTTCCTCCATCCATTTTGCAAATGCAATTAATCTATAAAAACTGTCATTATTGGACGAAATAATTTTATTACAGACTGAGTCAAAAGGCAAATCACCAAATCCTGCTCGTACAACGCTGGATGGACCACAACAATAAGCTGTAATTGCGAAATCCCATGTTTTAAAGGTTTGATGCAATTCATCAAGATATGACAATGCTGCAAATGTATTTAAAGAAATATCCAATCTTTGATCATAACAAGAATCGGCCACAATACCATTTTTTACTGCGGGCAGATACGGCAATCCCCAAATCCCTAATGAATATTTCCCTGCAGAATCATTTGAATCAAGCGCAGTTAATACAACTGGCAAATAAGATATCCCGATAGGGATTTTTTTATCTGAAGCTATTCCGTATATTGTTGTGCTTATTTGATTCCAACTGTATAAGAGCCTACATTTTTCGATATAATCAAGATTTTGGAAACCATCATAATATTCGCTAGAAATATCATTCATTGAATAATTCTCAAATCCAAGTTCAATTACATCAAGCGAAGATGCTACAGAGTTAATGTTTTGCTGATTATTTTCACAATAATTCTTCACTTCGGAATCAATATCTTGCAAAGTTTTTAAACTGTTTTTTAATTTGCCGAAATACAAGTTTACATTATAAGGCTGAGCATACAAGATGTTTGCCACCAATACTATTACAATGCAAAAAACAATTTTCGACAATTTCATTATGAAATATTTAAGTGACAAATATAGTTTTTTTTGTTTTGCTAAAAAAAAACAATCAACTCAATATTAGAGTAATAATTAATAATAATGTTTGTATAAACAAAAAACAGAACTCATGAAAAACTTAGTACATTCATTAAAAAGAGTAAGCTGTTTGTCTCTTTTTTGTCTAAGCTTGAAATATATTAATGAGAAGAGATTTAATTTTAACTATACCAAATCTAAATCATGAAATCAATATTAACATCCTACCTTCAGGAATATATTTCATAAAAGCAGTCGATAATATTCAAACTACCATTAAAAAAATATTATGCTGTCTTCGGAGCAGCTTTTTTTATTTCCACGCAACATCCTCTCTGCTGAAAGGCATTGTCATACATCTTGCACCCCCACCACCTCTCGATAATTCTGAACCTTCAATTGTTATCACACAATTATCATAATTATCTGCATTCTTTTTCCCAGAGATTATATCTTTTGCTTTAAT
Organism: uncultured Bacteroidales bacterium; assembly: GCA_964622935.1. Taxonomy (GTDB): domain Bacteria; phylum Bacteroidota; class Bacteroidia; order Bacteroidales; family ML635J-15; genus Bact-19. The sequence goes on from CAZUQY010000047.1 coordinate 5,599, forward strand.
GATTTCAAATCCCCCTTTACTCATATCGTCAATTGTATAGATATTACGTTCATATCCAATAACTTTTCCGGGAGCAAATGCAAAAAAGTTTGCACCACTATGCCATTGTTCTCGCTGTTGAATCCAAGAATCTGTTGTACCACCACAAGAAAAAGGTTTAAGGTCAAAACCAAGACCTTTAAGTGCAGTTAATATATTTTCCTGTTCACGAATTTTAACTTTTCCTTTTTCAACACTAATCAAAACTGTCTGATAACGATTTGGACGTGTTATGACAGGTTCATAAACCATACACTTATCCTTATCCAGAAAGGTAAAAACCATATCAAGATGAATAAATGACTCTGGTTCAAATGGTAATTCCTGAACAATAATATGCATACTTTCCTTTTGTTCGGCAAGCCTTTTAAGTATATAGTCAACACCTTGAGGAGTTGTTCTGCTTCCTATTCCAATAAGTAACACATCCTCTCTGGCAACTATAATATCCCCTCCCTCTATTGTTATCTTAGAATTAAAGAACTTATCCTCACATGGATTAACTGTCGTAGTTGAAAACACAGGATGAAAATCAAAAATAGATTGCATAATAATAGATTCCCTTACTCTGACATTATTTGCCATTTTTGCAATTAAAACCTTATCGTTTATAGCAATGGATGCATCTCTTGTAAAGAAAAAATTATGTAAAGGTTTGAGCATGTATCTGCGTTTACTCAAAAATGAAGTTAAGCTGTCTTTTTGTAATAATACACCTTCAATAAGCTGACGAGCAAGTTCAACTTCATCAAGATCATCAAGTTCTTTACGTTCAAGCTCGACACCCTCATTTTTACATATTTTCTCCATAAGATTTTCGCGAACCCTACTGTTATGCAGAACATCCTCTAATAAAGTTTTTACTTGGTAAGTACTAGTAAGCTTATCAAGCACTCCAGCTAATTGTGAGTATTCTTGCGGTGCTACATGAAGGTTCAGAATATGACTATATAATGCTCTTTCTGCATTTTCTTGTGTCATATTCTGAACTTCTGCACCAGGTGTATGAAGAATAACTCCTTTAAGCTTCCCTATTTCAGAATTTAGATTAATATTAATTGAATTTGATGTCATAATCATATTTTTGGCCTGCAAAAGTACATTAATCTAAGCAATTAACCATAATATTGCATTAGCTTATTGTTAAATAATGGGTTTCTATCTCCAAACGTAAAAAAAATTTAACTTTGCGTTCTTATAGAATAGCTATGAAAAAAACCATCTTTATTTCTAAATCGGCATTATTTTTAATCTTGTTAGCAATATTTTTCTTCTATGATTGTAAAAAAAGTGTAAACTGGAAAATCGAATGCGATCAGACTGAAGAACAAATATTTAGCACTAACTTTTCAGATTGTGAAGTTTACGAATTCACTAATAAAAGTGATAAAATTCGCAGTACAGACACTTCAGAATCAGGCTATTCTATCTGGGATGAATTGCAATCACATCATTGCATAGGAGATTTTCATATAAGTTACGAAGATGGTGAAAGAGAGCAGAGGTTTGCAGAAATTTGTCCTGGTCCACAAAATGATGATAATCAAGTTTTGAAATTCAAAATCATAGAACCTCACATTCGAGAAGGAACTCATAAAAAAGGCCGCGTTCAAGCAAATCTACATGACAATCAATGCATAAAAGAGTTTTACCAAAAAGTTAAACTGTATATCCATCCTGACATGGAATTCCTAAAACAATGGGACGAGCAAGTTCATTGGTTATCATTTTTTGAATTCTGGAATAATGCAAATTGGGATGGCGAACGAAATCCATTTAGAGTAACAGTAAATCTGATAAAAAACGAAAACGGTCCAGTTGAAAACATGTATTTTGCTGCAAAAGGAGACCGAGATATACGTTTGGGGGGATGGGATCCTGTATGGTACGAAACTGCAGACAATTTTTCTGTTCCATTTGGCAGCTGGATGGAAATAGAGATTTATTTACTTGAAGGAGACGAAGAAAATGGCAGGTTTTATATGGCTGTTACACCAGAAGGAGGAGAAAAAACAATTCTTTTCGATGTTCATAATACTACACAGCATCCACGCGAAAAATTCCCTGATGGATATACTCACATTAATGCTCTAAAACTATACACTTCAGACGAAATCATCAACTATCTAAACAATAATGGAAAGGCTCTAGAAATATATTGGGATGATTGGAAATTTGGTCGAAACATTCAACACGATTAGTCTTTTTACAATCAAATTACATTAACCAAGATCTTGCTACATAGGATTAAGATTGAAATTTGGTACATATAATTCTATTTATTTGTAAATCCAGATGATTCCGTTTTTTTATAAAAGCATAGATTTGAAATTAGTAAATATATGACATTAAGATACTAAGCAATTGACCGATTGCAGAAATAAATCGACAAATCATCTTACTGCTTTTTGATAAACAATAATTCTAACTACTTATAGTATAAATAAAATTACTACATTTGCCGCAAATTATTTTAACCGAATAAAAGCCTATCCGTTAAAAGATAGTTTGCAAAATATAAAATTAGAACAAATGTCAAGAATAATTGAAAAGTATGCAGAACTACCAAAACCTTTTAGAAAACCTTTATGGCAATGGTGGCACAAAAGAATGATTAAATATGATGGTGAAAATATAGCCAACTTCATGAATTATGGTTATGAAAAATTAAATGGAGAACCTAGATTAGAACTCCAAGAAAATGATGAAGTTGATAGATATTGTATCCAATTATACGATCATGTAGTAAATAGAGAAGACCTAAACGGAAAAATTGTGCTAGAAGTTGGAGCAGGAAGAGGTGGAGGAGCCTCATATATCAGCAGATACTACACGCCCAAAAACTATACCGGCATGGACATCACTCCAACCAGTATAAAGTTCTGTAACACATACTACAAAGATATTGAAACCTTAGATTTTAAATGTGGCAATGCTGAAAAACTCCCATTTGAAGACAATAGCTTTGATTTTGTAGTAAATGTTGAATCGGCTAGATGTTACAACAACCAATCAGCATTTTTTCGTGAAGTCTTTCGCGTTTTAAAATCTGATGGTAAGCTCCTAATGGCAGACATGAGATATCCTGAAGAAATGGATGATCTCAGAAAAATGCTTAAGGACGCAGGATTTAAAACAAAACACGAAACCAATATCTCTGAGAATGTCGTTAAAGGTCTCGAAATGGACTCTGATAGAAGAGAGCATTTAATTGACACAAAAACTCCTAAGTTTCTTCGAAGTTCCTTTAAAACATTCGCAGGTACCGTAGGAACTTCCAGATATAATAATTTTGCAACCGGAGTATTCCAATACTGGAGTTTTGTTTTGGAAAAATAGGTTACAATAAAAAATATGCTCCGAAAAACAATGAAGGAGTAATAAAAAAGGAAGAGTGTTGCACACTCTTCCTTTTTTTCATAAGCCCCTTATTTTCAACAATCAATTAACAACTCTACCTGATAAAAATTTATTAAATTGATCTTTATAATTCTCAGCAACTGGAATGTATTCTTTTCCAAAAACTATACGACTACGCTCAACTGTTTTAATTTCGTTAAGATTAACAATAAAAGAACGATGAACTTTCATAAAGTATGTTGGTAAAATATTCTCAATACTCTTCAAACTCATTAAAGGCATCAAACGAGACCCATCTTTAAGATAAATCTGTATATAATCCTTAACATTCTTAAAATAAAGCACATTGTCAAAGCGTATCTGATGTAGTTTATAATCTGCTTTTACAAAAAAATACTCCTTTTCATGACCAGATTCTATTAAAGCAAAATATTCCTTTGCTTTAGTAGCTGCAGTTAAAAAGTCATCGTACGAGATTGGTTTTACAAGATAATCCAATGCTGCAACTCGATAGCTTTCAAGAGCATATTCCTCATAAGCAGTAGTGAAAATTACACGACATTCCTCGGGTAATAATTTTGACAATTGCATGCCATCAATATCTGGCATATTTATATCCAAAAATGCAAGAGTAATATCTTTATCCTTAGCCTCATTCAATGCTTCAACCGGATTTGTGTATGCTCCTTCTAACTGTAAAAAAGGAGTTTTCTCGATATAAGATTTAATCATATTAAGACCAGGAGGTTCATCATCAACCGCTATACACTTAATTATCATTTGCTGGTATTATTAGTTCAACAGTAAATATGTTTTTTGCCACATCAATTCTCAAAGAATATACGTCTTTTTCAAATAATAGTTCTAGCCTCCTTTTAACATTAACCAAACCGAGCCCCCCCCTGCCCTTTTCATGACTCAACACATCAGGAATCGAATTTTTAATAACAAACACTACCTTCCCTGCAATATTTTTAAGGCTTATATCTACAAACGATTCTTGATTAAGGCTAATCCCATGTTTAAACGCATTTTCAACAAAAGAAATAAATAACAAAGGTGGAATTTGAATCTTATCAAACTCTTTCTCAAAGTCTGTTGTAACACTTATTTTGTCTGTTAACCTAACTTTCATCAAGTCGATATAGTTCTGAAGAAAAGAGATTTCCATAGCAAGAGTTACGCTTCTGTTTTTATCACTTTCATAAAGCAAATAACGCATAAGTTTCGATAACTTATAAGTAATTTCTTTTGCTTTTTCGGGTTCACTTTCTGTAAGTGCATAAATATTATTCAAGGTATTGAAGAAAAAGTGAGGACTAATTTGATTTTTCAGAAATGCAAGTTCCGTTTTTAGTTGCTCCTCACTAATTTTACGATTTTTCCTGTCCTCGTTAAACCATTCTGCAGTTGTTCTAATGGCGATTCCAAAAATTAAAAGCATAAATATTCCAATCGGAACAAATAGTGGTGTAAAAATAAACGGCGGCGGAGTTGGTCTCATTTCTGGTTTTAATGGACGTTCTCCTGGCATTGGTGGCTGTCTATGCTCTACAGTATTGTCAATCCTATTTTCCCGAATAACTATTTGCATTCGATTATCTCTACGCTCTATTTTTTTTGTGCCATAAAATGACCAGTTTATTAGAAATATCAATCCAAGCATTACCACCACAGATAACACATAAGTGGCAAACTTTTTCTTAAAAAGGAATTTCGGTATAAGTACATAATAATTTAAATAAAATCCGGCTACTAAAACAGCCAAAAACAAAACTGATAGCCAAATTACAGCTGAATCAGAAACAACCTGATAAAACGCTGAACCCCAAGGCCCTGCTAGTAATAAAAGCCAAGCCGTAACATGCAATACAATGGTCAATAATTTTCTTTTTGTTTTCAAGGCGGTATTAATCTAAGCAATTATACATGCAAACATAATTAAAGAAAGAGCTAAATATAAATAAAATAGAAGTTTTTTAAATAATTATCTACGTATTGGAGATTTAATCCGTCGTAATTTTGTTTAACTAAAAACAATCTATTAAATTTACTGTTAAACAATCAATCTAAAAATACTTTGAATGAAAACAACATTAAACTATCTCTCAGACCTCGAATCAAACAATAATCGCGAATGGTTTAAATCAAATGATATCCTCTATAAAGAAGTCAGAAGTGAATTTGAAAACTTTGTAAGTAAATTAATTATCGAAATAAATAAATTTGATCCTGAAATTGGTTTTCCAAATGCAAAAAGTTGTATTTTTAGGATTAATCGTGACGTTAGATTTTCTAGTAACAAAGACCCTTACAAAAATAATTTTGGCGCATACATTAATAAAGGCGGACGAAAAAGTGGTTTTGCAGGATATTATTTTCACCTTCAACCAAATTCCTCGTTTGCTGGTGGAGGTATCTTCTCACCTTCATCAAATGTTTTGAAAAAAATTAGAACAGAGATTTACGAATCTCCAGAAGAATTTAAATCAATAATTAATCAAAAAGAGTTTAAATCTACTTTTGGAGACATTTACGGTAAAAAGCTTAAAACCCGACCTAAAGGATTTGATGATTTTAAAGATGTTGACCTAATAAGACACCAACACTATGCAGTATTGCATGGTTTTGACGATAATGAGTTGGATAAATCAAATTTTATCAATACATTAATTGAAATTTATAAAACTCAGAAACCTTTTAACAATTTTCTAAATAATAGTTTAACAATAGAATAAAAATCAAATTATTAAAACACAATACATATGGAAGCAACATGGCAAGTTATAATTGGAGTAGGTATTGCTAGCTTGCTAATTTCAATTTTTCAACTCTATAGATCATACTTAAAGATAAGTAAAGATGATGGAGAAAGCCAGAAATTAGCAAAGTGGTCGATTTTTTTTGGGATTTCTGGTATAATTTTAGTGGGTCTTGGAAGTTTATTGGCAATTATTTTTGGACTGATCTCAATGAAAGGAAAAAAACATAAATCTCTATCTAAAATTGGGATAATATTAGGGATGCTAACATTTCTACCATGGTTGCTTGTGTTGATAAATGGTCAGTAATTATGGCAAAATGATATTTCTTTTATCTGAATTGTTAATTTTTGCTACTTTTTTTTCAATGAAAGGAAATATTAGCTATTTTTATATAAACCATTTTTATGAAAGCATTAATATTTCTCTTCCTGATTTTACCTACAATTATTTTTGCCCAAAACATTAGAATAATGTCATACAATATAAGGTATGATAATCCAAGTGATGGTCCTAACAGTTGGTCTTTCCGAAAGCATGAATTAATAGAACAAATTGAAAGAATCCATCCATCAATATTTGGTATACAGGAAGGTCTTTATCATCAAACAGAATACATTGACTCTTGTCTACAGAAATACACCTACACAGGCGTTGGACGCGAGGATGGTTTAATTAAGGGAGAATTCGCAGCAATATTTTATGACAGTACAAAATTCAAGTTAGTTAGTTCTGATACTTTCTGGTTATCAGAAACCCCTAAATCTCCTTCTGTAGGTTGGGATGCTGCATTAGAGAGAATATGCACGTATGCTCTGTTTGAAAATAAAGTGTCGGGTAACCAAATCTGGGTATTTAATCTTCACCTTGATCACATAGGGATGAAATCACAAAAGAACTCCGTAAACCTGATACTTAAAACCGTAAATGATTTTGCAATAGCAAATACAGCAATTGTTATTACAGGTGATTTCAACTGTGTCCCCAAATCTACTCCAATAAAAATTATGAGTAAAAACTTTGATGACAGCTTTAAAACTGCAAAAACAGTTAAAACAAAATGCAAAGGCACATTCAACAATTTTGATAAAAACTTAATCCCAGAATCACGAATTGACTATGTTTTTGTAAAAAACGCTAAAATGACAAAATATGAACATAAAAATGAAAACAGACTAGATGGATATTTTTATTCCGATCACCTTCCAGTTGTTGTAGATATCTTAATTCCAGAAAATTAAAAGCCGTCTCTTCTGTCTATTGAATTATATCAAAACATCATAAATAATGTTTAAACACATCAATTTAATCATTTTGATTTATGGAATATAAAAATTTGGCACATTATTAGCAAAACATTTTTAAATTTGCAATATCAACTAGTAAATCAACTAATTATGAAAAATATCATAAGAGGATTCGTTTTAAATTCATTGCTTTTATTACTATCTATTTCTATCCTTGCACAAGATTCTCTTCTATTTACAAGTTTACCAAGAGCATTTAAAGGTCATAGAACTTCTGTAAACGATTTAAAATACAATTCAGATTGTTCTGAATTATACTCATGTGGTGGCAATAACCAAATAATTGTATTTAGTGTTAATAACGGCGACATGCTCAGACATTCAACCCCTCTAGGAAATGAAATCCCCATTAATAAAATTGATTTAAATTTTAATGAAGAACTACTAGCTTGGGAGACATTTAATGGAGATAGAGTAACTATATGTTCACCCGAAACTTTTGAAATGATTACTGAAATAACTGGTTTTTCACTTATTGAAAATATTCTTTTCTCCCCAATAGAAAATATTATTTGCATAACAGGATCTACAAAAGACGATTTTCAAA
>CAZUQY010000048.1:0-13393 GCA_964622935.1 uncultured Bacteroidales bacterium
CTCGTATTTTTTCTCCTTTCAAATACTTTTCATAAAAATACTGTCCAAGAGTTAAATTACCTTTTTCCTCACTAGTATGTGCAATATTCTTTTTTACAGCTCCATCACTTTCTTTTGTCCCCTCTAATCTATTACTTAAAAAGCCTCGTCTTTGCGCAATATGATAAAATACTCTACCAACAATAAATCTTGAGTCTTGCTGCTCAAGATTAAGTTTTTGTGTTACAACAAGATTTCTAAAATAATAAGGATTTATATTATTTTCATCATCTGTTCTCCACCAATTCCTGAATTCAATACTTTCTGGATAAACTTTCTTATATCTCCATAAATCTAATTCTTCCTTTGACAATTTTGGACAATATCCATATTCAGAAAGAGCAATAAGCGTCTCTATTTTCCTTAACTTTCTTCGGTATTTTAATCTACGTGCACTACGATAATTTGTTCTTTCTGCAGCCTTTGAACTTTCTATCCCTTTTTCAATTTTAACTCCTTCTTGAAAAATACGAACTCCTTTATCAACTAAAGTAAACTCATCATTATCCTTCTCCACAACAGCCCAACCAACACTATTTGTTCCTAAATCCAAACCTAATACCTTTGCCATAACTATTGTTTATTTATATTGTTTGTTATATTTCTTATAAAATTAGTAAAAGAATTTTGAAATTCAAAATATTTACAATATATTTGACATGGATTAATATCCAAAATTACATCTTATCACAATAAGGCTATATGCCGAAGGATAAAATGTCCTGTACTCCTGCTTCGGTAGGAGTTTTTTATATTAACTTCTATATTCTCATCACTAATCCTAGAATTTCATTATGACAAAACCTTGCGCTAAAGCGCTAAAGACAATCTGATATTGATTATTGTAATTTGAGTTTTATTTATTGTTTATTATTTATTAAGTATTAATTATTACAATTTTGCTTCAAAATTGTTAGTAAACTCGTCAATAACTCTTAGAGATATTTTATACTATTACACTTGAAAATGATAATTTTACGTTATTAAAATAAGACAAATGGAAAACATAGAAAGATTAGAACAAATAGCCAGTCAAGTTAGACGCGACTTATTAAGGATGATACATGCTAAAAACTCGGGTCATCCGGGAGGTTCGTTGGGAGTAACCGATTTGCTTGTATGCCTATATTATGAAATCATGGAGCACTCGCCAGAAAAATTTGATTTGGACGGTAAAAATCAAGATTTATTTTTTCTTTCGAACGGACATGTTTCGGCAGCTTGGTACTCCGTACTTGCTCGCAGTGGATACTTTCCTGTCGAAGAACTTGGAAGTTTTCGAGCTATTAACTCTCGATTGCAAGGCCACCCTACCACTGCCGAAGGACTACCTGGAATTAGAATCGCTTCTGGATCTTTAGGACAAGGGCTATCAGCTTCATGCGGTGCTGCGCTTGCAAAAAAACTTAATAACGACGATAAAAACGTTTTTTGCCTTATGGGTGATGGCGAGATCGAAGAAGGTCAAGTTTGGGAAGCAGCCCTTTTTGCCCACGCAAGAAAAATCGATAACCTAATTGCTTTTGTTGATTTTAATGGACAACAAATTGATGGATCTACCTACGATGTAATGAATCTCGGAGACATTTCACAAAAGTGGAACGCTTTTGGATGGGAAGTTATGGAATGTAACGGAAATATAATGGAAGATCTAGTAGATACTATTACTCGTGCTAAAGCTAAAACAGGCAATGGCAAGCCCATAATGATTATTATGAAAACCGAAATGGGTAATGGTGTCGACTTTATGATGGGCTCACATAAGTGGCACGGAGTAGCTCCAAATGACGAACAACTTAAAATCGCTTTGTCACAACTTGAAGAAACCCTTGGCGACTACTAAAAATAAATATATTGAAAAAAATAACAGTAATATTATTGATATTATGCGGATTTTTAACCGCTCAGGCTCAAATCAAAAACTTTGTAGAACCTGAGAAACCGCTAACTCGCATACTTTTTATTTTTGATGCTTCTACAAGTATGATTGAAAGATGGGAAGGTGATCAAAAATTCCTTAAAGCCAAAGAATTGATGTTCGAACTTCTGGATTCACTCGAAGTTATTCAGGATGACGAAAATATGGAAGTTGCACTTAGAGTATACGGACATCAAAGCCCTGTGCCTCCACCCGATTGTTTCGACTCTAAACTTGAAGTTGCTTTTGGCCCAAACACTATTGGCCTCATAAAAGAAAAACTTAATACTATCAAACCAAAGGGCACAACTCCAATAGCATATTCATTAGGACAATCAGAAGGCGACTTTCCCGAATGTAGCGATTGTCGTAATATTATTATTCTTATTACTGACGGAATTGAAATGTGCCATGGCGACCCTTGTGAGGTAAGCCTTGCATTACAAAAAAAAGGCGTTGTTCTTAAACCATACATTATTGGTGTTGATATAGATGTAAACCTTACAGATGTTTTAGACTGTATGGGAAATTACTTTAACGCAGCCAACGAAGAGGAATTTAAACTTGCTATTAATACTATTGTTGCTCAGGTTACAAATCTTACAACTGTTCAGGTAAATTTACTCGACACTAACGGTAAGCCACTGGAAACAAATGCGGTTATGTCATTCCATGATAATTTTTCGGGTAATATCAGATACACATATATGCACACAATGAATGAACAAGGAAAACCTGATACAATTTATCTCGATTTACTGTCAGTTTATGATTTGAAAGTACATACAATCCCGCCTAGATATAAAGACAGTATAAAATTAAAAGAAGGAGTACATAATATTATTAACGTTCCTGCACCTCAAGGCACTTTGCTCGTTGACATAGAAGGAGATACGACAATCAATTCTGATATTAAATGTATAATTAGAAATGCCGGAATACCGGAAACCCTATATATACTTGATGCAGATAAAAGACAAAAATTAATTACCGGATTATATAATATCGAAGTATTGACAATGCCAAGATTATATTTTGACGCTGTTATGATTGAACAAAATGGATTTAATCATATTATGATAGCCGAACCTGGTGAAGTCATTATTAATTTCAGAACCCCTTCCTATGGAACATTACTCCATGAACAAGGTGATATATTAACAAATCTCTACGATTTCAAACCAGGCAAAACTCACTATAAATTTAGATTACAACCGGGATATTACAGAATTGTATTTAGAGAAAAAGACAAACATAAATCAATAAATACAGGCGAAGCAAAGTTTAGAGTAAAATCAGGTGATTTTAGAGTCGAGAATCTTTAAAACAATAGAATACGATAAAAATTTAGACAAATGAAATATACATTTACCGAAAAAAAAGACACTCGTTCCGGTTTTGGAGCAGGTTTACATGAAGCAGGGAAATCGAATAAAAATATTGTAGCATTATGTGCTGATTTAACTGGTTCATTAAAAATGAATGCATTTCAAAAAGATTTTCCTGAAAGATTTTTTCAAGCAGGGATTGCCGAAGCCAATATGATTGGTACATCTGCGGGTCTCACTATTGGAGGTAAAATTCCATTTGCGGGAACATTTGCCGGATTTGCTACAGGTAGAGTTTATGACCAAATAAGACAAAGTGTAGCGTACTCTAATACAAATGTAAAAATTTGCGCATCTCATGCAGGTCTAACACTCGGCGAAGATGGAGCAACTCATCAAATTTTAGAAGATATTGGTCTGATGAAAATGTTACCAAACATGACAGTTATCTGCACGTGCGATTATAATCAGACTAAAGCAGCTACAATTGCAATTTCTGAATATGTCGGTCCTGTTTATCTACGATTTGGTAGACCTGCTGTTCCAAATTTTACTAACCCCGACGATAAATTTGAAATCGGAAAAGCACAAAAACTATATGATGGTGCTGATGTAACAATACTTGCAACAGGACACATGGTATGGAAAGCAGTTGAAGCATGCGAAATACTGAAGGAAAAAGGAATAAATGCAGAACTTTTTAATATCCACACCATTAAACCTTTTGACGCTACAGCTGTCTTAAACTCTGTAAGTAAAACTAAAGCTTTGGTAACTGCAGAAGAACATATGTTAAATGGAGGTCTATTTGATAGCGCAGCACAAATTATGGCTCTTAATTCACCAATACCTATGGAAGCAGTTGCTGTAATGGATACTTTTGGCGAAAGTGGAACTCCGGATCAATTAATGGAAAAATATGGACTTACAACAGAAAATATTTGCAAAGCTGTAGAAAAAGTCATTAGCAGAAAAGTGTAAAACAAATGATAAAAATTGACGATAATGATATTTTAAAAAAACTTCAAGACCACAACACAAGGAACGAAGCTTTTAACATTATCGTTGAAAAATATAGCCGTCAATTATATTTTCATATCAGACGAATGGTTATAGATCATGATGATACAAACGATCTAGTACAAGATAGTTTTATTAAAGCTTATACTAATCTCGATAATTTTAGATATAATTCTGCAATTTATACTTGGCTATTCAGAATTGCGACAAATACTTGCTTAAATTTTTTAGAGCGAAAAAAACGTATGTTTACATTTTCTGCACTATCGTATGAGGACACACTTACAGACAAACTACAAAGTAGCGAATATTTTGATGGTGACGAGATTCAGATGAAACTGCAAAAAGCAGTTTTAAAATTACCAGAAAAACAAAGACTCGTTTTTAATATGAAATATTATGATGATTTAAAATATGAAGAAATATCTGAAATACTAAAAACAACTGTTGGTGGATTAAAAGCATCTTATCACCATGCAGTTACAAAAATTGAAAAATATTTAAATGAAGATTAAACCATTAACCCAACTAATTGTCATATAGTTAATTGTTATGAAAAAACTTGATGATATATCAAAGAAAAATAACTTTCAAACTCCTGATGGATATTTTGATTCACTAAACAAAGAAATCAAAACCAAAATAGAGAATGAAGACCAAATTAGACCCAGATCGGGTTTCGAAATATTTAAGCCTTATATTTATATGGCTGCATCTCTAATACTTTTAGTTAGTCTACTTAAATTTGCTCTAAATGTACTAGTAGATAAAGACCCAATTATAAAACCCAATATCGAAACTACTGCAGATATTGATTTCAACGAAAGCTTATATGAAATTTATGACGATGATATCGTTTTTTATGAATATATGGAAGAAGAAAACGATATGTATGCCGAAAACGATATTTCAGATGAAGACATTGAAGATTATCTATGTCAGTATTACCTAGAATATGAATTATTATACGAATAAATTTACATTATGAAAAAACTTCAGTTTATCTTTTTAATTACAACATTCAGTTTATCTTTTGTTGTTGGATTTTCACAAAACAATAATGGTCCAAAAAAGCATGGAATGGACGAAGAAAAGATTAAAGCCGAAAAAGTTGCATATATCACAGAGAAAGTTGATTTAACTGTAAAAGAAGCTCAGGTATTCTGGCCTCTTTATAATGAGTTTAATGATAAAATCAGTGAACTCTTTCAGGAAGAACGTCAATTGTATCGAACTACTAAAAAAAATCATGAGGCTCTGTCTGATGAAGAACTCACAATTAATGTCGACAGGATGGTAGCTATCAACAAGGAAAAAGCTATATTAGAAGCTGAGTACCACAAAAAATACAAAGAGGTGTTGCCAATCAAGAAAGTATCTTTACTATACCAAGCAGACAAAGAATTCAGAAAACACCTTTTGCATAAATACAAAGGGCCAATTGAAGAATAAACACTTTATTATAAAAGTCAAAAAAGCTTTCTACTCATCATCTAATTCACGATAACTAGTGTATTTTCTCCATTTATCAATACACAATGTCATATCTTCAGGTAATTCTGAATCATAGAAAACATCTTCTCCACTTTCGGGATGTACAAAACCTAAAGATTTAGCATGCAATGCCTGACGTGGTAGAATTTTAAAACAATTTTCAACAAACTGTTTGTATTTTGTAAATGTAGTCCCTTTTAAGATTTTATCACCTCCATATTCCGCATCATTAAACAATGGATGACCAATATGTTTAAAATGAGCTCGAATTTGATGAGTCCTGCCGGTTTCAAGACGACATTCCACTAGATTTACATAACCAAATTTTTCTATTACTCTATAATGAGTAATTGCTTCTTTTCCATATTCCCCATCAGGGAACACATCCATTACCTTACGATTTTTTAGATTACGTCCTATGTGACCAGTTATCGTTCCAGCATCATCAGGTAAATTCCCCCAAACCAAAGCAATATAAGAGCGTTTACAACTGTGATCAAAGAATTGTTTGGCCAACTTATTTAAGGCTATATCTGTTTTTCCAATAACAAGCAATCCAGATGTATCTTTATCAATGCGATGAACCAATCCTGGTCTAACTTCCTTGCCGCTAAACATTGGAAGTTCTTTAAATTTATATGCCAAAGCATTAACTAAAGTACCATCAAAATGTCCTAAACTTGGATGAACAACCATACCAGGCTTTTTATTTACAATGACATATTGATCATCTTCATAAAAGACATCAAGTGGAATATCCTGTGCAATAAGCTCATGCTCAACTTTTGGATAACTCAGAACAATACTGATAACATCTCCAGGTTTAACTTTATAGCTACTTTTTGCAATCTTTTGATTCACAAGAATATTACCAGCTTCGGCAGCATTCTGAATACGATTTCGAGATGTTGATGCAAGTCTGATAACAAGATATTTATCAAGTCGCATGGCTTTTTGCCCTTCTTCAATCTCTAATCTGTGATGCTCGAAAAGTTCCGACTGCTCAAACGACTCTCCTGCTTCTGAATTATCAATTTCTTCTATACTCATAAGATTTTACCTAATTACCAGAATTTTTTTAGTATTATACATAACAAAATCTGATTCAGGACGAATAAAATATGTACCTTGTTCAATGTCTCCCACATAGATTTCTTCAGTTCTATTAAACCTTCTTATCAATCTACCTGTAGCATCATATAATGCAACAGAAGTGAAAATATCATCTGTTTTAATCCGAATGTAATCAGCTGCAGGAGTGGGATAAATATCAAAATCTTTCTTTGTAATTACCGGTATAATTGCAGGGTTATCATAAGCATAGCCAAACGCTGGTCTAATCATCATTGATCCACTATAAGCAGATTGTATCCACTCTCCTCCTACATTATAAAAAACATGTGAGCCAGCATCATTGTTAAGATCATAACCACAATTCAACATATCGTCTGTAGTTTTAACCCAGCCTATATAAAATGTTGTATCTATATAAATCGTTGTATCCAGTGGATAATACAAATATCCATTTATATTATCGTTATAAATTGGCTTAACCCCAATTTTCTGAAAAACTGTGTCTCCCGGTATTCCATCATCATCACTCCAGATTGTAAGAAAAAAATACTTGCGATTTGCTTCGTTCAACACTTGATTAAAATAAATATATACACCTTTTAAAGTATCTGCTTTTAGTGGAGTAAACTGAGCACAAATACTAGAAAACGCTGTCCCTTGACCACTGATTCCAAATCCCTTTTCTGCTGTACCATCATCATAAGCATAATAATTTTTAAACTCTTGATAATATTCTATGGTATCGTTCCATCTGTATATATATCTGTCATCAGTTAGATCAGTTTTTAGATAACCTTTAATTAAAAATCTGGCAGAATCTTCTGAATCTGAATTAAAATCATATATAATTGGACGAGTGTACTCAATAGTCTCAAGTGGCAAAATATTCTCAGAATCGTCTAGCATTGAATAAGTAGGGTCACTTCCATAGATGTCAACGATTTGTACCTGCCGATTAATGTTTTTGGTGTCAAGTCCATAAGTGCTTTTGTAAACAAATGTTAAAGAATCATTGACAATATCTCCAATATAATCTTTAAAATGATTCCAAGGAACCGACTCATAACCCATCAATTTACTACCAAAGTTCTTAATAAATGCAACATCTTCAGATAAAGTATCGCTCAACGAACGTGCTGTGTCAAGTTTTATATAATCGATATTCCAAACATCTGTGTTACTAACCCAACTGGGCTCATAACTACTGCTTAAACTAGCATAGTTTAAAAACCGAAACTGAAAACCTTTAACAAGATATATTTCATCGGTTATAGGAATCATCACAATGTTAAATGAATCCATGTCAGCACTTCCGCCAACATTCCAAATTCCTTGCCATTCAGTATCAGGAGCTTTAAACTCCAAAACCAATGAATCACGTTCTTCTGGCGAGTTTCCAGATCCTCCTGCTTGATAATAAAAGCTAAGATAAACTGAATCAGACGCATTTACTGCCAGATTAATTGGAACTGATGTAAGATAATCTGCAATACTACTACTCAAAGATGGTAAATGGCTATAAACCTCACCATATTGGTTAATCGCATCTAAACTGGCAACATTAATAGAAATTGGATCAATTGCATAATCATTATTTACAAATGCAAATTTGTCCAACCATTTAGTTGTATCAGTAAAAAGATTTGATGATGCGAAATCATCAAAAAATGGCAATTCTATTGTATCCACTACCTGTATTTCTCTGTTCGTAAGCATGTCTTTATGTGATTTATAATAATCCTTTAAAACAGGATTACCACAATCTACAATAACAAGTTGCGCATTCAGAAAAAGACCCGAAAACAGCAGTATTATTAAGATCCAGTATTTCTTCATGTATTATTCTATTTCATTTTCAGATTCAGACTCTTCTTCAGCCTGAGATTCCATAGCTTCAATTAAACTTTCGTCAACTGTCAACCAAATATCAACATTATAACCAAGATTTACTTCATTTATTGTGCTGTATCCTGGAGATTGTCTGTAAACTTTTGCACTAATTGAATCTCTCTTATTTTTAACAGTTTCATCATACTTAACAGAACCTGTATTGAGGTATAAGTCAAGTAACCGGTCACTCGCCACTTTATAAGTTAACCCTATCAGAGAAGGCACAAGCGTAGTTTTATCACTTAGTCCAAAGCCTAAAATAAGGTCAATTTTTGAACCTTTTTTAATTTTCGTTCCAGGCGCAATATCTTCACCATCAAACCTTTGTTTAATTACAACATTAACAGCAATATCCGGAACATATCTCAAATTACCAATAACTAATCCATATGATTCGGCAAGAGAATTAACCTGACGTATTGAGAAACCCGTGAATTGTGGCATTGAAATCAATTCATCTTGAGATGAATTCACTATCAGATAAATTTTTCTTCCATTTTTAACCAATGATTCTGATCTAGGGTTTTGTTCAACTATTGCACCCTTATCTACATTATTATCATAAACAGTATCCACAATAACATATTGGAATCCACCTTCCTCAATTTGCTGTATTGCATCAGATGTTTGCAATCCAATTAGTGTTGGTACGGTAACCGTTTTACCGTGTTCAGTATATGATTTAAGATAAAAATTTAACACTAAGAAAGCTATCCCAAAAAATACAATAGTTCCCAAAACATTAAAAAGAAATATTTTACTTATCAGAAACTTCAATAATCTTAATAATTTTTCCTTCATGTTGAGCAAATATGATTAATGTTGTAAAAATATTAAAAATTATAGAATATTCAATAAAAGGAAGAGAAAAAGGCTGTCGAAACAGCCTTTATATTTTAATATACAACGACAACAACGCCCGTAAATGGGTCCATGCCATTTCGAAGATCAATTACATATTGATAAGCACCTGGTGGAACAAATTTATCATTAAATTTACCATCCCAAAATTCACTACCAGAAATACCTCGATAAACTTGCTGTCCCCAGCGATTAAATACATAAACATTTGCACCCGGATACATTTCGATGTACTCAATTTGCCAAGTATCGTTTATTCCATCAGCATTTGGAGAAAATGCATCAGGAATTCCCATACAAAGCTCAGTACTCTCCGAAACAACAAGTCCAACTGTTTTCTGACAACCATTAAAATCTAAAACAGTTATAAAATACTGACCGGAAGTTAAGGATGATAACATGCTTAAAGTATCACCTGTAATCCACTGGTATTGATATGGAGATGTTCCTCCATCAACTGACACAGAAATAGAACCATCATTAAAACCTTTACATGACACCCCAGAAACTTGAGTGCCCACATTTAGCGGTGCTGGTTCAGATATATTAAAGTATGACTCAGACATACAATTATTCGCATCAAATAATTCAACACTATAATCACCTGAACGCAATGATCCTAACTGCGTTCCACTAGCAATAAACTGTCCAAATTGAAACCAGTGAATAGTATATGGCTGTGTACCTCCATTACCAGTAGCAATTGCCATACCGTCAAATCGGTCAGAACAAGAGACATCACTTGATGTTACAGATAAACTAACAACTTTTTCAGGTTGATTTATTACTACATAATCCGATAAAGTACAGCCATTAAGGTCTTCAACAACTACAGAATATGTTCCAGCAATCAAATCAGAAATATGACTTGAAACAGGACCATGATCCCAAGTATAAGTATATGAGAATATTCCTCCAACGACAGTTACTGTTGCATTTCCATTATTCTCACCTCGACATAATACATCTTGATGCTCAATATTCATTGAAAGCACTTCGGGTTGCGTAACTTCATGACTAGCCTCACCAGAACAGCCGTATGTATCCTGAATAGTAACACCATAAGTACCTGCACCTACACCTGAAAGATTGGCATTAGTTTCTCCAATCACAGACCATGAGTATGTGTATGGTGTTGTACCATTTGTCATAGCTGACTGCAATACCGCAGTATTTGAACCAAAACACAATACTTCCTGAAGTTGTGTAATGCTTACTGTTCCAGCCCCAAAAAATCCAACAGTTACAGTAGTGATATCTTTACAAGAGTTAGCATCTGTAACAGTAACAATGTAATCACCAGGATGTAATCCTGTTACATGATCACCTGAATATCCTCCAGAAATATCAATTATGTAACCTCCTGCTCCACCACTTGCATTAGTTATAATCTCTCCATCAAGAAAGCCACATTCAGTAGGAACAGTAGTAATATCGGAAACCAGTTCAGGTGGATCTATTAAGGTTTGACACAATACAAGAGAACATGATGATGCATCAGTAATCGTAACACAAATAGGCGACCCACCAACAAGGTCGGTGGCAGGATTATTAGTAGATCCATTAGCCCAAATCATATCAAATGGAGCCGTTCCTGTAATTGGATTTACAGTAATCTGTCCTGATGGGTCCTGATAACACAATGGGTCAATAGATACAATATTCGCAGTAATTCCAGGATTAACCACAACATCTGTATTTGCTGTAAATGTACATAAGTTTGCATCAGTCACTATAACTGAATATGTTCCCGCATCTGTTGTTGCACAGTTTGTAATTAAAGGGTCTTCGTCAGTAGATGCAAACACTCCAGGTCCTGACCAATTATATGTTGCACTAATTACAGTAGTAGAATTTAGTTGGATATCTTCACCTTCACAATAAGGTGATCCAGAAGTTACTGAAACTGGAGTTACAGAATATACAACGGCATCCGTTGAGACTGTATCAGAACATCCGTATGAATCAGTAACTGTAAGCATATATGTTCCTGACATTCCCACATCTGCATTTGGTCTCGTTGGGTTTTGTGCAGAAGAAGAATAAACTCCTGGACCGACCCAACTATAAGTTGAAGCGAGGTCATCGCTGCCTCCATATAACTCCAGAGTTTCTCCTGCACAAACAGGACCGCTATTTGCAGCTGTTGGATTTATTGGCGGCGAAGCTGTTATATCAACAGTTTCAGTAAACTCACAAATCCCTTCAGAATCCGTAATTGTCACTGTATAACTACCCGAACAAAGGTTTGAAATAATCGAACTTGTCGAAGTAAAACCAGAAGGCCCAGACCAATCAATAAAATATGGTGCAGTCCCTCCTGTGAGATTACTAATAGTAATTTCACCATCACAGTTACCTGAACAACCCGAAAGGTTAGTTATATCAACATCAGCAGTTATACCAACAACAGAAAATAACAACTGATTCTCAACATTTACATTTGTACATTTATCTTCAACACTTCCAGCATTAAGGGTTAGAACATAATCTCCAGACTGAGATAACAGATCTCCAAGATTTAGAGTCCAAACATCATCATACCATGTACCAGCATAAGTATTAGACGAGGCTGAAGTACAAACAATACTATATGTATCGTCAACACTATAAGTACCTGCAGGTCCTGTTAGAACAAAATCAGCAGGTTGAACACTTGAGCACCAAATTGCTTCACTAAACTGAACAGTAAGAGATGAAGAACCACAATAAGGTGTATAAACAAGATTATCCATAACTGGTGCTGAATTATCTACAATTGTGGCTGTGCTTGCACCAAAGTTTATTGAATATCCATCCTGACTAGAACTAAAATTAGATACCGTTAAGACATATGTTTGACCTGAAGTTACAGCAAAAGTGGAATTATATAAGTCATCGTCTACCGGTCCAATACAATTTGATGATCCAGAACCTAGGCCAGTATTTCCATTACCACCATAAGAATAGTTACAACTTACAGGAGGATAAGTCCCATAATTAACTAAATCCAAACAATCAACACCTCCATTAAGACTGTACAAAGCCCAGTCATAATCATCTGAAGAAGTTACCGGCTGAATTGTAAATGCAAGATTTCCACTTGATTGTGCTGTAAAAGTATACCAAACATTATTTAATTCTCCTGTAACAAGACAATTTGGACAATTGTTTGTATTTGCAGACATCCCGTATTGATCACTAAAATTGAGAATGTCATAGTAATGCCCTGATCCAACATATGATTGAGGGTGACTTGAAAAACTTCCGCAAAGAGGTAATGCTCCCAAACAATCTTGTTCTGTAGGTGTTGGTAATAATTTATAGCTTACTGTTCCCAAGGCAGTACCATCTGTCAGACAAGAGAACTCGTAAAAACCAGCTGAATAAGTACCACTTGTTGCACAGACCCAAACAATTTCAGCACCATAACCACAGTGATCGTCATTAAAATCGTAAGTCATGGTTCCTCCTGAATCATGAATATCTATTCGAGGATCATTTGTATAAGACCCACCTCCTTGACAAAATGAGAAAATGATAACCTCTCCAGCACCTATTGTAAAAGTATACCTATCTCCTGCCTGAACGCCACCAATTGTTTGCCATGCATCATTTGGTGTAATGTTTCCAGCAAGAGTGCTACCTGTACACGCAAACAAATTGGACGGTAAAAGAATCAATCCTAAGATAAGTCCAGTAAAAAATATTTTGTAAAAATGTTTCATAGTTGACATCTGGTTAAATGATTGTACTACTTAATTTCAAAAACATCCGGTTGACCAAGAAT
>CAZUQY010000049.1:0-13345 GCA_964622935.1 uncultured Bacteroidales bacterium
TTAAAAACTAAATCAGAATTATCCTTCGAACTTATAATGAACTTCAAAACATTAGATCTAAAGACTAAGTCTGCTGATTTTTTATCCATTTGTAAATTAAATCCGATATCATTCTGATAATCATCACAATACCACAGAACTTTATCAATTCTGTTTTTTAAATCTTCATCATTTACAATTTCAGCAATATTGGTTAATGGGCCAAGACAAATAAATATTATCTTCTCATCTTCATTATTCATTTCATATTTCAAAAGATCAAACGCCTTTGGATTCTCAGGAATTGAAATATTATCTTCAGCACCCCAATTTACCGAATTGCAAATACTATGACAAACTGATTCTCTCTTATTAATAGTCTTGCCATATGCTACCGGAATCCCATCATGTCCAAACTCCTTAAGAAGTGACTTAACTTTAAGATATGATTCTTTGGGACGCAACAGTCCATCGGATGTTGTAATTGCAATAACCTCAAAATCCGGGTCTGATAGCATCATCGTAATTGCCCTTAAGTCGTCCAGACCTCCATCTGTGTCAATAATAATATGAAATCTTGCTTTTCCTGAATGTGCTTGTAAAAAACCCGCCGTTAAAACAAAAAATACAATTAATATTAAACTATTTCTCATTACTTTTTCTTATTAAAATGAATATTCAATCCTCCAAAAAAATTAATTCCCGGCATGGGATATTGATAATTAATTTCATATTCTGTATTTAACAGATTATTAGCAGAAATATAAATATTAATAAAATCATTAATATCGTATCTTAATTTAGCATTTAGTAAAAGGTAATTCTCTTTTTGAATATTATCTGTCGCTACCGAAGTGTATAAACCATTAATAGACTGAACATTTGTACTAACAGTAAAGTTTTTCCATTTATATCGCACACTAAAATATGCCTGATGCTCAGGTGAAGCAATTATTAGAGTCTCCATATAAAGATAGCTATAATTTAAATGAAAATGCAAACTCTTATTTACTCGAATATGTGTTAGGAATTCCAGCCCCGAATTACTAAAAGCTCCTGTGTTCATATTTCTTGGAATTCCACCGTCAAATACAGTTTTAATCAAATTACTTCCCTCATTATGAAAAGCCGTTAATTCAAAATTGATTTTGCTATTTAATGTTTGCAAATAGCTAAATTCATAATTCATAAGTCTTTCGGGCTGCAAATCTTCATTTGCTGGAGCCCAAAGGTATAATTCTCTGATAGTAGGACTTCTAAAACCTTTAGATACGATTGCTTTAAGAGTAGCATTGTCTGTCATGTTATAAGATAATCCTCCTTGAGGAATCCACTCGTTTCCATACACACTATGATATTCTGATCTTATCCCAGCATTTAAAATCAACTTCTCTTTGATGTTTTGTTGGCAAACTAAATAGACTCCAGTTTCAGTTAAAGTAGTATCTCCAAAAACAATCCCGTTACCCATCATAGCTTCCGTATTCTCAGCAATTCCGCCAAACATATTATAATCAATTCCAAAAGTGCATGAATTTCCTTTAAACAAACTGGTTGTTTGATAAAACATCAGACCTGAATTAATATCATTCGAATGAAATCCATCGTATAACACATGTTCACCAAAATTGTGAAATATCTTAATAGCACCATTAAATTTATTATAATTATTTTCAATGCTTAATGAAGCTTTTCCTCTTAAAATATCAATCCAATGTTCTTGATTAATATATGATGAATCAGTAACACCAATTGGACCAGGATCAGATGTATAAAATTTAGCAATATTAAAATCTGCCATTGCACTTACTTTATCTGTAATATTACATGTTGCTTTAATGTATCCGTTATCAATTTTAAAACTAGAATTTGTCCGGTGTCCGTCAGTGTAATCATGATTGTAAGATGTGAAAATGCTAAATTTGCCTTTTCGATATCCTGCACTGCCCATATATTTCTGTGTATTATACGATCCGTATGACAAATTTGCATTTAAGGAATAACCATCAGATTTTTGTTTTTTAGTAATTATATTAATTACACCTCCCATTGCTCCAGAACCATAAAGTATCGATGCAGGACCTCTAATTATTTCAATTCTATCAACATCAGATGCGACATAAGAGTCAGGTAAAGGATGTCCCATAATTCCCATATATTGAGGATGACCATCAAGTAACATAAGTACCTGTGTATTTGGACTACCACCTATTCCTCTAATGCTTATTTGTCCGGCAGCACCATTTGAAACACCAAATCCAGTGATTCCACGTTCTGTTACGAAAACTCCGGGAACTTGCTCGCTAATAATTGGCAATACTGCAGATTCGTTGCTGTTTTCAATATCAGCATTGCTAATAACTGAAATTGATAAAGGAATGTTATTCCTACTTACTTCAGTTTTTGTACCAGTGACAACTACCTCTTTAAGCTGTATCGTATCATCTAAAACGCTTTGAGCAAAAGTTGAAAGACTCATTAACATACACAAAACTAAAACATCTAGAATTCTTTTCATAATATCTAACTTTCTCAAAAGCAAACACTAAATCTCTTTGATTGCAAAAATAGGAAAAATGAACTCTTCCAACTATTATATCACTGATTTTCAGCTTGTTAAAAAGTTAACGACAAGAATACATCTAATTATCAATAGATTAAGAGTTACCTAATATTAATGAATAATTAGATGTGAAAAATGCAACCAAACATAATATGAAAAGCAAATGGGTGTTTTAAAGACCAATTGGGATAAATCTAGTTTATTCTATGCCTTTCTCATTAAAATAAGCGCAAATCTCTTCTTCAGAACTTTTTAATGAGGCTACAAAATGATCCAGTTCGATTTTCCAGATGTCTCTGGCTTTAAACATTAATGTTCGATCAGATTTAATAAACTTATATGATTCAAAAAGAATGAGATGATCTTTCAGTAATTTACATAAATCTACATCAACAATTTCTAGTTCATCTACAAACTTCTGTTTATCATCAAGATTTTCAAAAACATAGTTCAGATTATAATGCTTACTGATTTTATTTAGAATATCGATTATTTTAACTTCAACTTCAGGATTCATTTCTTGAGTTCTTTTTTATAATTGTTTCTATTTCCTGATCCCTTTTCATTAGAAAATTGATTTTTTCAATCACAGCCAAAATATCATAATTTTCTACTCTAATTCCGGGAACAGGCAAAATGTTTTCAGAAGTAAGGTTTATTATTCCTTTAATCCCACACAATAGCAAAGTATCAACAAGCTCCTGAGCAAAGTCTGGACAAACACCAACAATTGCAATTTCGATATTGGAATTTGTAATTATTTCGGGCATCTTCTCCATCGAATACCAAGGTACTCCTAAATGAGTGTCTTCTTCAGCAGTAAAACTAAAAACAGCAGAAATTTCAAAATCAAAGAAATCAGAGTCTATGAAATTTTTAAATACATCAACCAATTTTACATCTCCAATAAAGGCAGTGTTTCCAATTTTTTGCAAATCTGTCTTTGCCTCTATAGCTGCAATGAGTTTGTTTACATCGTATCCATTTCTGTTACTCCCAGCCACGATACTCGTAGCCATCAAATCTTGTCTTAGTTGCTCAGGTCTTATGTTTAAAACTCTCGCTAAATCATTAGAAAAAACATGAGGCTTTTCCAGATATTGATATTTCAATAACTCGCGCCTGCAACGGATTAATCTTTCTACTGTTTTCTCTGATAAATTCATTTCCTAATGGGTTATCACTATAAGCCTAAAAATACAATCGCCATTCCACTTGCAAAAATAGTAAAACCAGCAATTGCATGCATATATTTTTCTAATTTATCGGTTTTAATAATTTTAATACCGTATGATGCTAAAAATACTATTAATGTCATAGTTCCAATTGTCGTGAGACCAAATGCTGCGGCAACTAAAACAGTTCCCATAACAGATGCGTTAGCTGCTGGGTACATTAACAATGGCACTAAAGGTTCGCATGGTCCTAATAGAAATATAGTAAATAATATCCACGGAGTAATATTTGGTTTATGGGTATGACTATGCTCTTCTTCATGAGAGTGTTCATGTTGATGAGACTTACCCCCTTTATGAAAATGCAAGTGAGTATGTTTTTTATTCTTTACCGCTCGATAAATTCCCCAAATCATATAAAAAAATCCAAAAATGATAAATGCCCATGCAGCAATATTACCACGATGACCTTCGAACATTTCAATTTTTGATATTGCAATTCCGGCAGCAATGCCAATAAAACCAATAACAACAGAACTTAAGATATGTCCGAACCCACATAAAACGGTAATAAAAAGTGTTTTTCTCATTGGCCAGTTTCTGGCTTTTGACATAACAATAAAAGGCAAGTAATGGTCTGGACCCATAACTGTATGTACAAACCCTAATGTTACCGCAGTGATAATCAACACATTAATTCCATCCATCTTCTTTCAATTATGATTTAGATTGATTTTTTGTCGAAGTATTTTTTAACCATTCATACCATTTCTCAATACCCTCACCTGTTTTTACAGATAGTTCAATAAATTCAAGATGATGATTTACCTGCAAAGCATAATTTCTAAGTTTCTCTACATCAAAATCAAGATAAGGTAACAAATCAATCTTATTGATAATGCAGATGTCAGAAGTGCTAAACATTGCAGGATACTTTATTGGTTTATCTTCGCCTTCGGTAACACTAATTACAACAACACGTTTGGATTCCCCTAAATCAAACATGGCAGGACAAACAAGATTCCCAACATTTTCAATAAAAAGAACTGAGTTGTCATTTACTTTCAGAGCTTTTACTGCTCTGTTTACCATATCAGCATCCAAATGACACCCCTGACCAGTATTTATCTGAACAACAGGAGCTCCAGCAGCTTTGATACGCTCTGCATCATTCATAGTTTGCTGATCACCTTCAATAATGAAGAAATCTAAAGCTCCATTGTTATCCTTAATAGTTTTCTCTAAAAGACTTGTCTTACCAGAGCCTGGTGAACTTACCATGTTCATTGAGAGTATGTTCTTAGCCTCAAAATAACCTCTGTTTCTTTCGGCAAGCTTATCATTTTTATGTAAAATATCTTGCTCTATTTTAATCTCTAAAGCGTGACTATGGTCGTGACTATGAGATAAGCCATCGCTATGGTCATGGCTATGTACATGATTATCTTCATGAGTATGATTGTGAGGCTGACCATGTCCATGTTCATCACTGTGATCATGACTATGAGAATGAACTAAACCATCTCCATGGTCATGTTCGTGTTGATGAGTACTATTTTCTTCTCCTGGTTTTCTGATTGTCACAGAATTTTCATCTGAGCATCCGCAAGTTCCACACATAATATTTAGTTTTTATTATTTATTCTGCAATTAAGGACTTAACTCTAAGTTCCTTTCCTTTTATTACCTCACTATCGAAACTAGCACATTTTGGACATGGAGTATAAATATCTTCTGTTCCAAATTCAAATCCGCACTCATTACACTTAGCAACACCCGGTATACGGATTATCTTTCTAATAGCATCTTTTAATACTGTATCTCGCACAGCTTCTTCCATTGCAAATTCTAATGCTTCAAAAACAACACCTGACAATTCTCCTACTTCGAGTTCAATCTCGCTTACTGTTGTCACATTAGATTGTTTTACATTTTCCTCTGCAATCTCGACAATACTCATTGCTATTGATAATTCGTGCATATCAGTTATTTATCTTACAAAATTACTAAGTTTAAGTCTATGTCAATTCAGGTAATCCGTTAATCTTTTAACAAATACGAGGCAATTGTTCGCCAGACATCATATCAAGGATTCTTGTTCCACCAATTCCAGTTTTTACAATGCTTTTACCAGGATGTTCCGCAACGATTTCACCAATGATAGCAGCTTTTTCACCAAATTCGTTCTTTTTAAGCTCTGAAAGTACTTTATCAGCATCATTTTTACTTACAATCATCACAAATTTACCTTCGTTAGCAACATAAAATGGGTCGAAACCCAATAGTTCACACATTCCTCTAACACTATCCAGAACAGGAACTTTATCTTCATCAATAAAGATTCCAAATTTCTTTGTACTGACAAGTTCTGAAACAACAGTTGCCAAACCACCTCTTGTAGCATCGCGTATAAATTTCACATTGTCTGAGATGCTACAAGCAACATCTATCAAATTATGGAGACAAGCACAATCTGAAACTATTGGGGCAGAAATTTTCAAATCATTTCTGGCACTCATTATTGCCATTCCATGATCTCCAATACTTCCATTAATGATGATTTTATCACCGACTTCAATATTACGACCACTACCAATATGCTTTCTATTTTCTTCAATTGCACCAATTCCAGTAGTATTAATAAATACTTTATCGCATTTACCTCTATCAACAACCTTGGTATCACCAGTTACAATTCTTACTCCGGCCTTTGTAGCCTCTTCAGCCATTGTTTTGACAATCTCTATTAAGTCCTCTATTGCCAGCCCCTCCTCTATTATAAACGCAGAGCTTAAATACAATGGCTTTGCTCCTGAAACTGCAATATCATTAACAGTTCCGCAAATAGCAAGTTTTCCAATATTACCACCTGGAAAAAATATCGGATCAACAACAAATGAATCTGTAGTAAAAGATATGGATTTACTATCAACATCCAAAACTGCAGCATCTGTTTGAGCATCTAAGATCGTATTATTAAAATACTTTACAAAAACCTCCTGAATAAGTGTATGCGATAGCTTTCCACCACTGCCATGTCCTAGTAATATCTTGTCGTTTTTCATTAATATAATTTTTATAAAATTACAAATCTCAAATCCCAAATTAGAAATGTAAGCGTTTGTGTTTTGTTATTTGATTTTTGTTCTTTGTTTTTATTATTTGACTTTAATCTCTATTATACCTATAGTAAGCATGACACGAGCCTTCGTGAGATACCATACACGCACCTACAGGATCGTCAGGACTACAAACTTTGGCAAATAACTTACAATCTTTAGGCTTTTTCAGTCCTTTAAGAATCTCGCCACAAATACATCCTTTATCTTCTCGAGTTTCTTCGACTTCCACAGGGATATTTACTTCTGCATCAAAAGCACGATATTTTTCTCTAATTTTCATGCCGCTATTTTCCAATACCCCTAATCCTCTCCACCAATCAGGACCAAGTTCAAATACTTCATTAAGACTTTTTTGAGCCAAAAGATTTCCTTCAGGTTTAACAACTCTAGTGTATTGGATTTCAACTTTTGGGTCATTATTTTCTACCTGTTTTACCAACATGTAAATTGAATGCAGTAAATCAACCGGCTCAAATCCAGCAACTACAACAGCAAGACCATATTTCGTAGGAATGTCCTTATAAATTGATGTTCCTGTAATTACGCTCACATGTCCGGGTGCGATATATCCATCTATTTTTACACCCTCATCAATTAATGCTGCCATTGCTGGAGGCATAACCTTGTGAGAACTGAATAAGAAAAAATTATTTAAATTTTGTTTTGCCGCTTTCAACACTCCCAAAGCACTTCCAGGAGATGTCGTTTCAAATCCAATACCTAGGAATATAATTTTCTTTGTAGGATTTTCTTTAGCAAGTTTTAATGCATCCAAAATCGAATACACAACCTTTACATTTGCTCCATTCGCTTTTTCCTTATCTAAACTTGATGTAGACCCAGGAACTCTAATTAAATCACCATAAGTTGCGATAATAACATCTTTAAGGCGAGAATAAGCTATTGCTTTATCAATATATTCTCTCGAAGAAACACAAACTGGACAACCAGGCCCCGATAATAATTCAATTGTAGAAGGCAAAAGACTTGGAATTCCAAACTTCTGAATAGACATAGTATGTCCACCACAAACTTCCATGAATGAAACTTTTTTAGTAGATATTTTTTTTATCTCATTTACCAGTTTCAGAACCAATTCTTTATCGCGATACTCGTCAATGTATTTCATGTTTTTAAATTCGAAGTGCGGAGTTCGGAGTGCGGAGTTCCAAGCATTACGCTTAGCTTGCCGAAGCGATCGAAATCCAGATTTAGGTTAAACAATTCTCTCTCCGGTTATTTTCTCTTCTTCGTCAAGTTGCTTATTAAGTTCTTCGAACTCTTCAAATACCTTTAACGATTCTAATGCATCTTCCTCACTAAGCTTTTCAATTGCTAATCCGGTGTGTAATAAAATATAGTCTCCAACTTTTACGTCTTCGACCATTTCCAGATTTGCTTCATATTCTGCACCACCGACAGAAACAATAGCAGTTTTATCGCTAATGCTAATTACTTTTGATGGGATACTTAAACACATATCTATTTGTTTTTATTTGTTTATATTTCTTAATTCTCGTCGTTTTGCTGCTATTGCCAGTTGCCCTAAAGCTATTCCTGCATCATTTGATGGCAAGCGTTTATGACTATATACTTCAAAATCATTTTTCTCAAGCAATTGCTCAAGTCTTTCCAAAATATAAGCATTCTGAAAAGTTCCACCTGACAACACTATCTTATTTATATTTCTTGCTCTCCTCATTTTTTTAGAGATGACAAAAATACAATAAATAAACGTATTGTGAAATTTAGCCGAAATCTCGGATGAACTGACATTATTTTGCAAATCAGTAATGACAGCACGGAAAGTTTTCTCGAAACTAATAGTTTCGTTTATGTCAAATTCATACTTGTCTGTTATATTTTCTTCAATAGCAGCTTCTAAACGCATTGGAGCCTCGGCATGAAACTTAGAAACAGGACAAATGTTTGTTATTGCAGCCACAGCATCGAAAAGTCTTCCTGCACTCGAACTCTCTGGACAATTAATCTTCTTTTCAATTGCTTTTAATATTATTTCTACTGTGTCCTTTGGTATCTCTTTAAGAAAATCTAACTCAAAGTCAAGAAACTGCCTTCCAAATATCTTATACAGAAACGAAACGCCTGTTCTCCACGGTTCTTCTGTTACCTTATCGCCACCTGGTAAAGGAATGTAGTCAAAATGAGAGAACCTATCGAAATCGTTTAAATCGCAAACAAAGAATTCGCCACCCCAGATTTTATTGTCGCTTCCAAGACCTGTTCCATCCATTGCAATACCAATAACTTGCTCATCCAAACCATGCTCTGCCATGCATGAAGCAATATGCGCATGGTGGTGTTGAACGGCGACAGATTCCATACCTAAGTCTAGTGCATATTTGGTTGAAAAATATTCTGGATGCAAATCATGAACAACCAAATTGACATTTAATCGAAACATCTTCTTAAATCTGTCAATGGACTCAGTATAAAATTCATAAGTTTTATAATTCTTAATATCTCCAATATGCTGACTTAAAATTGCCTGATTCTTTTTTCCAATGCAGAAACAATTTACAAGCTCAGCTCCGGCAGCAAAAATGCCTTCCACATTCAATTCAAGTTTAATCGGATTCGGAGTATAACCACGTGAACGTCTAATCATTCTTTCATCACCATTGATGTTGATCTCTACAGAATCATCGGCACGATTATAAATCTCGCGATTATATGTCAGCAATGCATCAGATATTGGCAATAAATTAGCTTCAGCCTCATCATTATCAATTATTATTGGCTCATTTGTAATATTCCCACTTGTAAGAACAATCACATCGGTTTTTAAACCCTCGAAAAGCTGATGATGAATTGGCATGTATGGCAGCATCACTCCAGTTCTATCGAAACCAGAACTAACAGAAGCTGCCAAATTAAGTTTATTTTTAAGTAAAATTATCGGACGACGCCAGGACTTCAAACTTTGCTCCTCAATTTCGTTTATAAATACATATTTTTTTGCTGCTTCAATATTAGCAAACATCACAGCAAAAGGTTTCATCTCGCGATCTTTCACAAGACGCAGTTGTTTAGTCGCATCTTCGTTTGTTGCATCACAAGCCATAAAAAAGCCACCAAGTCCTTTGATTGAGACTATTTTTCCTTGATCAATCAGATTCTGGGTTGTTGAAAGTATCTTCTTAAAGTCGTGAGTTCTTTCACCATTATAAATTAGCTCATATTTCGGTCCACAAACCGAACACGCAACAGGCTGAGCATGAAAACGTCTATCTAAAACATCGGTATATTCCTCATTGCAATTTTCGCACATTACAAAAGGCTTCATTGTAGTTTTTTGCCTATCGTAAGGCAAATCCTTAATTATAGTAAAACGTGGACCACAATTAGTGCAATTTGTAAACGGATAATCAATTCTATCTTTCTGATGTTTCATATCTTCAAGACAATCGTCACAAACTGCAATGTCAGGTGATATTTCGGTAACATCATCAGAAACACTCTCGCTTTTCTTAATTGAGAATCCTTTAATATTTTCGAATTTCACATCCTGAATGTCTATTGTTGAAATAGATGAAGCAATGGGAGCAGATTCTCTAAGACTTGAGGTAAAAGCGCTTATTTGTTCTATTTTCCCTTCGATAACCAGAGAAACACCATCATTTCTATTTTCGACCCAACCACATAAACCAAACTTCAGAGCATGTTTATAAATAAACGGTCGAAAGCCAACGCCTTGAACTAATCCGGTTATTTTTATTCTCTTTGCAAAATTTGACATCTAATATAATTAACAGAAATCTCTACAAAAGTATGAAATTAGTTTAAGTAATTTACTTAATTGATAAAAAAACAAAACTGTTTTTGAACAATGGAAGAACTGATAAATGTGGTGTTCGAAGATTTTAAAATTGTATTATATTCAAGTGTATTTACCAAATAAATCACAAAGCTAGCTCCTTAAGAATCATGACAAACCCCTATTTTTTCATCAATCTTGCCAATGCCACTTCGCATAGAATAAAAAAGAATGCAAGAATCAAAAATAATTGCCAAAGAGGTTTCCCTTCCGAGAACTCACGCAAATCCATTGTAATATCATCAGAATTAGCATCGAATATTTCAACATCTGCACCAAGGTCTACTTCAACAAACTTATTGAGTTCTTCATTATCAGTATACTCAAGCACAGACTCTAACCTATTGTAATTAACTGAAATAGGTGAAACAAAACTCTCCCCTTTTAGCAATTCATAATTACCTGCAATTTGCATAGCTTCAGGAATAAAGATTTTAAGATTTTTCCCTGCAGCATTAAAGTCAGCAATTGCATCCACGTTGTTATTCCCGACAATTCTAAAAATATCAGATGCTGCAATTTCACTTGGATAACTAATATTAACTGTTGCGCCTCTGCCTATTACCGCATATAGCGATGACGACAGTTGACTATTTATAGCAATATTATAAAATGTAGGCACAAAAACCGGACTTTTTACTAAATCGGAATTTACTTGACCAACAGGAGCAGTAAACACATACAGCTTGCCTTTTTTATAATTTCCATCAACTAATACAGGACTACCGTTTTCAAGCAACATTAAACCTGAGAAAGATGAATTATTAAATAAAACATATTTATGAACAAGTCCAGCAATCGGCAAACCCGTCTGATTATCGCGATTTACAAACACATCACGAAATATTGTATGATCATAGTCTATAGAACTCAATTTTTTTCCTGAAAACTTAGTATTATCAAATCTACCTACATTAAATCCCACTAAAAAATTATTTATCGAACTATAATCCATTTCAGCTGAAGGAATTAAAACAACCGAGCCCCCGCCTGCAACAAAACTTAATAATTCTGAAGCCAATCCACTTGAGATATCAGATACATTATTAAGTAATATAACATCATAATTTCCGAATTCAGCTGATTGTTCACTACCAAGTTTCACCTCTTTCAATACAAAATTATCAGGATCGCTTTGATAAACTGATCTCAAATACTTATCAGACCCTTGCCCGTTAATAAGTAAAACATCAGTTTTAAGGTCTGCCATATAATTGAAATACAAAACATTGTCATAAGTTACTGGATAATCAGATATTTCGATTCTCGCGTTAAAGTACCCGGCCTCAGAATTCACATAATCAATTTTTACATCTTCGGTTTGACCTGCCTCTATATTAAGACTACTGAGAGCTTTAAGTGAGTCATTAATGAACAATTGCACGGGAATATCAACAAAATCCTCTTCAGAGAAATTAACTATCCTAGCAATCAACTCTTCTTCCTGACCTTTGCGATGCACAGGAGTTTCGAACCAACACGAATCAACATATAAATTATTTACTGTTGACGCCTCCATTGGGATAAGCATGATTCGAATATTTTCGGAAGGCTTAATTGTTGGTTTTCCAATAAAACCTTCCTGCATATCAGACAAAATATAAAGATTTGCCATTTCCCCTTCCGGCAATAAAGTATTGGCTTTTAAAATAACATCATCAAATTTAAGCGTTGAAGAACTAATATCGGTTTTATCAAGCTCTTGCAAAAGCTTGTCTCTATCGATTACAAACTGATGTTGTGGTAACATATCATTAGTAATCAATATGTAATCCATTCCTGCATCAGAATTAAAAGTAATCTGCTTTGCTATTTGCTTAGCCTGCTCGAATACCTGTCCTTTTAGCCCTTCAGCTTCCATGCTAAAAGAGTTGTCAATATAAATGATATTTATCTCCGACTTATTCTGGTCAAGCCCAGTTTTATTTGGAATAAAAGGCCCTGCAAAAGCAATTACCAACATCGCAATAGTAATAATTCTTGCAATCAAAATAAGTATTTGCTTTAATCTTGTTCTTGTTCGAGTTTGCTTTTTCAAATCCTCCAAAAAACTTGTATTACTGAAATACAAAGTTTTATGCCTTCTGAAATTTATCAGATGGATTACAATGGGTACCGAAACCGCAAACATTGCCCAAAAGAAAGCTGAATTTACAAAACTCATAAATCAATTTTTTACAAAAGTAAAAAACAATGCACAAAAAACAATATGCAATTTTCAATAAACAATTCGCCACCGGGAGTATTAAACAATTTGCAAAAATATTAGTCGATATCCAACATGTTGTTACAACTCAGAATAGAATTACCATTGGATCATCAGAATAAGGACCTTCACACCAAAATCTTGCATCTACACTATAAGCTT
Source organism: uncultured Bacteroidales bacterium (assembly GCA_964622935.1). Classification (GTDB taxonomy): domain Bacteria; phylum Bacteroidota; class Bacteroidia; order Bacteroidales; family ML635J-15; genus Bact-19. The sequence goes on from CAZUQY010000049.1 coordinate 13,046, forward strand.
TTATTTCCAAACAAAAAGCCCCACCAAAATTTTGGTAGGGCTGTATTTTTAATCAACAATATTATTATTCTTTGACAAATCTATTTGCACTAACAAACCCATCATTACTACTTAAAACCACAAAATAAAGTCCTGATAAAAACTCGGAAACATCCAATTCTGTAACATTGGTTGATTTGATCTCAGTAATTAAACGGCCTTGAGAATCAAATATTTTTAAGTTATAAATATCCGGAGTATCAATAAAATGTAGAAATTTTGAAACCGGATTCGGATATAATTCAAGTACACTATTAGAAT
>CAZUQY010000050.1:0-13289 GCA_964622935.1 uncultured Bacteroidales bacterium
AAGCGAAAGTATTGATGCAACTGCTATGGTGAAAACAAAACTTGGGATTCAATAAAAAAATAAAATAATTTTTATTATTTTTAATCCCGTAATGCGGGATTTTTTTTGCTATGAACAAGCCAATTGGAGTATTTGATAGTGGAATCGGTGGTTTGACAGTTCTTAAAGAATTGACTCAAATCTTACCTCATGAGGATTTTATATACTTTGCCGATTCAAAAAATGCGCCTTATGGTCCTAGAAAAATATCTGAAATAGTTGATTTTTCAGTTAGAATAATTGATTTTTTGTTAAAAATGGGATGTAAGGCCATAGTAATTGCGTGTAATACTGCTACAGCAGCAGCAGTTAATGAAATGCGGTCAAAATATAATGTGCCAATAATCGGGCTTGAACCAGCTGTGAAACCAGCTTGTCTTAAAACTCTTACAGGTAATGTTGGAGTTCTCGCTACACAAGGAACATTTCGTGGGAATCATTTTAAAAATACTAGTGAAAAGTACAAGGATTACGTGAAAATTCATTTGCAGGTTGCTAAAGGACTTGTCGAACTTGCCGAAAATGGGGTATTCGAAGGCGATAATGTGAAAGATTTAATGGAGAAGTTTATTCTCCCAATGAAAGATCAAAATATTGACAAGCTTGTGCTTGGTTGTACGCATTATCCTTTATTCATTGATGTGATTCAAAGTGTAGCTGGAAAAGGTGTCGAGATATTAGATTCTGGCGAAGCTGTAGCAAGAAGAACTAAAGATTTATTAATGGTTAATAAAATCTTTAACACAAATGAAAACACGCAAAAAATTAGGTTTTATAGCACTGGCGATAAAAAAGCCATAGTAAATGTAGTCTCCAGATTGTTTAAAATGGACGAATTGCATCTGTTGGTAGAAATAGTATCCATATAGCGAACATTTTAAAACATTTTCCTGTCTATATCGTATAAATTATTAGTTACGCCTAGCACCTATATATGAATTGTATTATTATAGATGATGACCCCATTGTTCAGAAGCAACTGAGTAGTTTTATTCAGAAATCTGATTTATTGAATCTTAAGGGGTTATATAAAAATCCTATAGAGGCTTTTGATGCAATTCAAGATAATAATATAGACCTTGTTTTTCTTGATATTGAAATGCCTGAAATGAGTGGACTTGAATATTTAGAAGAGTTTAAATCAAAGTTTCAGATTATTGTAATTTCTGGTGATCGAAGATATGCATTAGAAACTTTTGAATATGGTGTTGTGGATTACCTTTTAAAGCCAATCGAATATTCAAGATTTATTAGGTCTGTTAATCGAGGTATTGAAAGAGCATTTAGTTTTGATAATGATCTTGAACGGAATAGGATTTTTGTTCGTATAAATAATAAATTTGTCAGAATTGATTTAAACGATGTCGTCATTGTTGACGTCTCAAAAGAAGCCGATGTTGTTGTCACCTCTAATAAAAAGTACAATATTAAGAGTGATGTGATAAACTTTAATAAACTTTCTAAAAGGTCGGGATTGATTCAGATAAGTGAATATTGTCTTGTAAATAAATCAAAAATTGTAGATGTTTGTAATGGAGAATTAGTTTTTGACAAAAACTATAATCTTGAATGCATTAAAGTGGATGAGGCATTAAGTGCTGAAATTTTAAAAGACATTAAACAATAATGATTACAAATCGAGAATTATTTCTAAATTTTCTTGGTCAAACTTCGGATAGTCCATATTTAGTTGAAATAGAAAGGGCTGAAGGGATTTATTTATTTGGTCCAAATGGGGAAAAGTATATCGATTTAATTTCAGGGGTTTCGGTTACCTCATTGGGACATAATTTTAAGCCTGTTATCGATGCTGCAAAGAAACAGTTGGAGATGCATACTCATCTTATGGTTTATGGTGAGTTCATTCAATCACCACAGGTTGAGTTATCTAAGTATCTTGTTAATTTACTACCCGAGCAGATAAATTCTGTTTATTTTGTGAATTCAGGTAGTGAAGCAATTGAAGGAGCAATAAAACTTGCTAAAAGGTATACTGGTCGGACGAAAATGATTGCATTTAAAAATGCTTATCATGGAAGTTCGCATGGTGCGCTGAGTTTATGTGGCAATGAGGAATTTAAAAGTTCGTTTAGACCTCTTTTGCCTGATGTTTGGCATCTTGAATTAAATAACATTAGTCAGTTGAATGATATTGATGTAAAGACAGCATGTGTTGTTCTTGAAACAATACAAGCGGAGGCTGGGGTCATAATTCCAACATTCGATTATATGCAAGCTTTGGCACTGAAATGCAAAGCAACAGGAGCATTGTTGATATTGGATGAAATTCAGACAGGATTTGGTAGAACGGGAAGAATGTTTGGATTCGAACACTATTATATTTTACCCGATATTGTTTGCTTTGCAAAAGCTATGGGAGGAGGAATGCCTATTGGCGCTTTTGCTGCACCAAAATTAATAATGGACAGCTTTAAAAGCAATCCGGTATTAGGACATATAACAACATTTGGAGGACATCCTGTTAGTGCAGCAGCATCTCTAGCAGCAATCTCTCATATAAACGAATCAGGCATTGTTGATGATGTGAAAAGCAAAGAATTGTTATTTAGAGATCTCTTAATACATCCTCTTATAAGCGAAATTCGTGGTGAAGGTCTTTTGCTTGCAGTAGAAATAGGTAGTTTTGATAATGTAATTAAATTTGTTCGAAAAGGTTTGGAGCTAGGATTTGTAACTGATTGGTTTATTTTTCATGACTCTGCATTTCGAATAGCTCCCCCTCTAAATATCACTTATTCCGAGATAAAAAATGTGTGTGGTTTGATTATTGACACATTAAATCAAATTTAATATTATTTTTACAAAATAAATTGACGGCTTTACGTTTATATAATGTAGAGATTACTTAATGGTAAGAAGAATTTGTATATCGGTTTTAATTTTCGTGTTTTTTGCAGCTAATGTGAGCTCAAAATCTATTGTTCCATTTCCTGAGATTGATTCCATTGACCAAATGCTCTGTAATATTGCAGATTCCAGAACTGATTTGAAAAAGAATGAAATTAACAATTACTTAATTGAATACTTTGGTGAATTCTTGAAAAAGGAAGATTCATGGAAAGCTAATTATGATTCAGTTAATTATTTGAGTGTGCTAAATTCTGATGATAATAAGCTACGTGTTATTACATGGAATTTAAACTATTCGGATGGGTCATTTAAGTACTTTGGTTTTTTTCAATATAAATATAAAGATTGTTTGTATGTTTATTTCTTAGATGATAAGAAATATGATGATGAGGGATTCGAAAGGCATTATATGACTAATTCTGAATGGTTTGGGGCTTTATATTATGAGTTGATTACCACTAAATGGAATTCTAGGACTTTTTACACATTAATAGGTTGGGACGGTGCTGATTATCTTATTAACCGCAAAGTTGTTGAAGTATTAAACTTTGATCGTAGGGGAATACCTTCGTTTGGAAAAAAATCCTTTAAAATGGATAAGGTATATACTAACCGTTTGGTATTTGAGTATGCTAATCGTGCTACAATGTTGTTGAGGTATAATGCCAAACAAGAGGTTCTTGTTATGGACCATTTGTCTCCGGCAGAGACCAAATTTAAAGGTATGTTTCAGTTTTATGGACCTGATTTCTCATACGACGCCTTGATATTTAGAGCTGGTAGATGGCATTTTATGAACGACATTGATCCTGAAAATGCAATTAATTTCCAACGTAATTCTCATATCAATTCACTAAAGCGAAGAGGCATGTCCGAAAATTTTTAATGAAAAAGTCAACCAAACATATTATATTTTATTGCGTCGATAACGATGTGTTAGATCTGGATTATTTTCGAGAAAATTTTAGCCCTAATCTGAACTATACTCTTTTTACATTTAATTCGGTTCAGATGTTCATGAATAAACTTAAAAACGATATTAAAGATAAAAGTTTTAAAATAGCTCTTGTAGATAATATTGTTACCTCACGTGGAATGAACACGCGAACAGCATTAGAACTTTTGCCTCCTATAAAAAGCATTGACAATGATATTCAGGTTATTATTTTTGCCGATAGCGAAAATATAGAGCTTAAAGCGACTAGTAGTAAGCTAAAACCTGCAGCCTTTATTAAAAAGGACTCGCAATATTTTGTGCGTTTATACCCTTTAATTTCTAGGCTCATTAGTGAATACGAACTAAAAAGAAAAATTAGTACTAGTCGTAAATCTACGTTTTATGTGCTAGCAATATTTGTAATAGCTGCAATCTCGTTTGGGGTAGGATATTTTGTCTATTAATAGCGACATATTATCTTATTTTGTTCGTCTTTCTGTCTTTTTGTCATGTAATCTCTATTGGCATAAGCTTTGAAAATGAGTTTGTGTGTTAAAATTTTAAAATAGATTTATTATGACAAATAAAAAAGGTAATATTGGTGTAACCACTGAAAACATTTTTCCTATCATTAAGAAGTTTTTGTATTCTGATCACGAAATTTTTCTGCGTGAACTTGTTTCTAATGCTGTTGATGCAAGTCAAAAGTTAAAAACACTTTCTTTATCCGGCGAATTTAAGGGAGAAGCTGAAAATATTAAAGTACAGATAATTCTTGACAAGGATAAGAAAACAATAACCATTCGTGATAATGGTATCGGAATGTCTGCTGAAGAAGTGGAGAAATATATTAATCAAATTGCATTCTCAAGTGCTGGAGATTTCTTGGATAAATATAAAGATGTTGAAAATGCGATTATCGGTCATTTTGGACTTGGATTTTATTCATCGTTTATGGTTTCTGAGAGAGTTGAAATTCTCACTAAATCATATAAAGATGACGAAAAGGCAGTTAAATGGGAGTGTAGTGGTGATCCAGAATATTCTATTACTGAGATTGAAAAGGATGATAGAGGAACCGAAGTAATATTACATATTGATGCTGAATCTGAAGAGTTTCTTGAAAAAAACAGACTGCAAGAGTTATTGAATAAGTATTGTAAGTTCCTACCCGTCGAAATTGCTTTTGGAAAGAAAACAACTTGGAAAGATGGCAAAGAAGAGGAAACTGATGAAGACAATATTATTAATAACCCAAATCCTGTTTGGAAACAGAAGCCTGCTGATTTAACCGATGAAGATTATAATTCATTTTATAGAGAGCTATATCCTGCAAACTTTGAAACCCCTTTATTCAATATTCATCTTAATGTAGACTATCCTTTTAATTTAACAGGAGTACTATATTTCCCAAAACTAAAATCAAACCTAGAAGTAAATCGTAATAAGATACAACTATTCAGTAATCAAGTTTTTGTTACTGATTCGGTTGAGGGTATTGTCCCTGAATTTTTAACACTTTTGCATGGGGTTCTTGATTCACCTGACATTCCACTTAACGTATCTAGAAGTTATTTACAAAGCGATTCAAATGTTAAAAAGATTTCAAGTCACATAACTAAAAAAGTTGCAGATAGATTATTCGAAATTTTTAAAGAGAATCGCGAAGATTTTGAAAATAAATGGGACGACCTAAAAATGTTTATTGAGTATGGAATGATTTCGGATGAGAAATTTTATGAGAGAGCAGAGAAATTTTCTCTATTTAAAAATACTGATGGTAAATATTTTACCTTCGAAGAGTATAAGTTAAAGATTGAGGCTGAACAAAAAGATAAAAATAACCAACTGATTTATCTATATGCAACAAATTCTGAAGATCAATATTCTTATATAAAGGCAGCTAAAGAAAAGGCTTATGATGTTCTTTTGCTTGATGGTCAACTTGACATGCATTTTGTTAATACCCTTGAAAGTAAATTCGAAGAATCACGTTTTGTAAGGGTTGACTCCGATACTGTTGATAATCTAATAAGCAAAGATGATAAAATAGAATCTGTATTAAGCGAAAAGGAACAAGAAGATGTTAAATGGGCATTTCAAGGAGTAATTCCAGAGGGTAAATCATTTTGGGTCGCTAGTGATTCGATGAGACCAGAAGACATGCCGGTATTGGTTGCTCGTGATGAGTTTATGCGTCGTATGAAAGATATGTCGGCTTTAAGTGGAGGAACAGGATATTATCGCGATCTTCCTGATGATTATAAAGTGATTGTTAATACAAATCATCCTATAATAGTTGATTTGAGCGGAAAAATCGAAAAGAAAACAATGACTAAACGGATTAAAATTGATGAAGAGGTAGGAGAACTTAATTTACAAAAAACAGAACTCGAGAATAAACTGAAAGAATTCAAAACTGAAGAAGAAAAACCTCTTGAAGATAAAACTAAACTTGAAGATATTGAATCAAAACTTCTTGAGATTGAAGACCAGAAAATAGGACTTTATAAAGAGTATGGGAAGAAACAAAAAATTGTAAGTCAATTGTTTGATCTTGCATTACTTTCAAACAACCTTTTGAAAGGCGAATCATTAAGTAATTTTGTTTCAAGAAGCGTAGACTTACTAAAGAAATAGTAGATTTTATTAATACTCAAATTACATGAAAACAGGCTGCCATTATTGGTGGCCTGTTTTAATTAATTACTACAGCTTATAACATAGTATAAATTAAAGAAATCTAATATGTGATTTGGGTTAGAATACATTGACCTTTTACAAAAAAATAAGACTGTCAAAAATGACAGTCTTTAATAATTATTAGGAATGTAAAGTTACTAATCTATTGTTACTTTAAGTCCTTTGTCAATCAGATTTGATCGTAAGGGTTTAAGCGATTTGTATTCGCCTTTTTTAATGTCGCATTTGCCTTTGTGATGAGTTATAAATGCACATTGTTCTGCTTGAATAATATCATGTTCGCAAATTTCAATCAGGCAATTTATAACATAATCAAAAGTATTGGAGTTGTCATTATACAGAATTAGATTTCTGTTCTTCCCAACACCAGATTCATCTTTTTTTAAAGGATTTTTTATGTTTTGTTCTTTGTTCATATAATACAAAAATAGCGAATATTTTATTACAAATATAAGGACTTCTACTGAATTTCAATTTTTTATAAAAAGTGATGGTTAAATTATAGATTTAGGCTTTATATATCAGCTAGTTACATAAATAGTTATTGAAGTGCCTGTGCTTGTGCAATATTAACTCTTTTGCCATTAACAAAAGCAACAATAAAAGCATCTTTAACCCCTGACGAGATTACTCCAGCAAGAGCATTTTGTGCATTCTGATAAGTTCCAAAAACCCCAATTCTGTATAATGTCATGTTATTATTTGTTAAACTAACAAGTTGGTTTTCACCTGCCATACGTCTAAACGATTCTTTTACGTAGTTATTTACATCATTTCTGAAAACTCCAATCTGTATGTAATATTCAATAACTGGTGCATTCTCCGTCGTAACTGTATTTTGATTATTGTTGTTGACATTATCTGTAGGTTGTCTGTTTTCAACAGGTGCGGTATTATCAGGTATTAGGTTATCCGGAATATTAACCATGATCTGATCATTAGCTGGTGTTATGTTCACCAATAGTGCTTTTGCTTCGTTAAGACTTATTTTTTCGCCATCACGGTATGCAACAACAAAAGCATCTTTTATTCCCAGGCGACGTATTTTGTTTTGCTCATTAATAGCGGTGTTAAGATCGTAATACTTTCCAAAAGTATGACGTACAAGATTTCCGGCATAATTATGATACATTAGTGGACTTAAGTTGTATAAGCGCTCAGGCCCAAGTTTGGTAGCATAAACGCCTATCTGAACACAGAAAAAGATGCCAGTTGTTCTAGTAATGTCGTTATTGATATTTCCTTCTGTTGTGTGATTATTAGAATTATTATTGGCTGCAATTAGACCCATTGGTTCACTTTCTTCAAGGCGTCTAGCTTCATAATTCGAAATCCTTTCCCCATTAATATATGCAACAATAAACGCATCTGTATATCCCATGTTTTTAACAATAGGGAGGTTTGCTTTCGCATCATTAAACTTGTTGAATAAGCCGGCTAGATAACGTGTAAGAACGCTGTTTGGGACTTCTTCCATGCAAATTGGTTTGAGCCCTTTGAGTTTGTCGTTTTCAATAGGGCGATTAAATGCTCCAATCTGTATCCGGTAATAAACCCCATTGTATTTATCTGCAAATTTTATTGGGTTAGCATCTGAATAATAATTACCAGCAGTGGCATCGAAAATATTGCCTGCTTGATTCTGGTTGTACCTGTTATCTGTAGTATTAGTGTTATTATTATTAGTGTTGTTGTTATTAGTGTTGTTGTTATTAGTGTTGTTATTATTAGTGTTGTTGTTATTAGTGCTGTTGTTATTAGTGTTATTATTATCTGTTGTAGATACATTATTTATTGCAAGAGAGCTAGAATCTGTTGCTGTAATATTGTCATGATTAGTAGTTTCAATAACATTATTAGAACTATCTATTTCTGGGAAGTTGTTGTTTGTGTTATTTGTATTGGTTTCGTTAATGTCAACAGATCTATAGTGTGCAAGTATAATAGGATCATTAGCATCTGCTTCAGATTTTAAATGATTGGCAGCATTTAGCATATTAATCCCTTCTATAGATAGGCCGGCAGCCTTCTTATATGTTGATAAAATATAATTATCAGCTGTTTTTGCATTGTAAGTGATGATAATGTCAAATAAGGCAATAGACTCTTTGATTTGCGATTCTGATTTTGATTTGAGACTGTCGCTTACTGCAGTAATCTCATTGTTTGCTAATGTATTGTTGGAATAATTATTGTCTCCAAAATTATACTGAAGACTTGTGATTTCTTTGTTTAACTCTGCCCATGATTGTATTTGTTTTAGGTGCTTTTTACTTTCAGCTTTAAGCTTTTTTTGAATCTTTTTGTATTCGTTAAGTTTGGCAGCATTGTTCATTTGATCTTCCATATCAGACATGATGTTTTCTCTTTCGCTCATTTCGGTTTCTAGGAGATCAATTTTTGTCTGCAGACGAGAAATCTCAGAATCAGTATTTTCATCATATGGGTAATCAAAGGTGTAATTATCGGCAATGCTGTAATCAGGTTCTGTAAAACTATTATTATTGTTACTATTATTATTGCTATTATTGCTATTATTGTTGTTATAGTTATTGTTATAGTTGTTGTTTGGTATTATTCTTTCTGCAAGAATTCCAGTATCAGTATCAGCAATTGTTGAGTTGTAAATTTCAGTAATTTGGTCCTCAAGAGCTTTAGCTTCGAGGTGTTTCATTTTGATTTCATCTGCGGAATAAAAATTGCTATAATTTATTATTGATTCCCTGATCTCTTTTTGCTCGTTTTTAAGATTCTCAAGTACAGGGTTATTGCTATATGATAATAGATTGTTTATTGAATCAAGTTCAGCAAGGATTTCATTAGTGGTTATGCTGTATTTAATAATTGCATTTATTTGTTGTTCTTCTTTTCTACCTAAATCGGATTTGAGATTTTCCAATTTTACATTATTGTTTGTAGTCTCGATTTCGGTTTTTAAAAGATTGATATCCTCACTCAGTTCATCAATATTTTGTTTGTTTCTTGCTTGTTGTTTTATATTTATAAGTACTTTACCTTGATAATCAATTTCATTCAATTTATCGACTGTAGCATTTGTATTATTTTGTGTGTTTTCAACAATGACGTCATTATTAGGGATTATGCGTTCAACACTTTCGATATTGGCAATAAATTCTTCAGTACTTCTATCAGTTTTTATCTCATAATCCTTTTTGTATTTTCTTTCATCTTTAGCAATTTCAACAACATACGCATAATATTCATTTGCTAATTGTAGATTTTCCCATGCTTTTGCAAGTTTTTGCATTTTCATTAATTCATCGTTTGATTCTTCTGCTTGCATCTGGAGATTAGCTGCGGTGTTCTGTAATTCAGCTATTTTTCGAATATATTCACTTGTGTATTCAGGCAAATCAGTGTTTTCTGTCAATAATTGATTATAGGTATTATAAACAGCATATTCATTAACCAAATTATTATTCAGGAAATTAACATTTTTTGGTATTGTCAAGTCTAGAATCCGATTTGCTTCAGTAAGAATTTTATTTTTTGCAATAGGATCATTTTCTTTTTCAGCATTGCGGTATAGTCTTTCGACTTTTTCGAAATTATCGAAAATTTCTTGACTTTGCTGAGGATCTTGATAGCTCTTAACTGCATTTATTCTGTTTTCAATCTCGGAAAAAATATCGGCGTCATTATTTGTATTGTTAGCAATAACACTATTGGCTTTTATATTCTCAATTTTTTCAACAATCAGATTGTCAATTTCTGATTTCATTGCTTCTAGGTATAAAATTGGAGGAAGGCTTTCTTCTGCACCAATAATTTTTAAATCTTCGATATCGCTTTCAAGATTTCTAGATTCTGAGATTAGATCTTCTGTAGCCCTAACTTGAGCATTGTTTGAATCAAATGATGAGCTGTTTTTTAAACGTTCAAAATCAGTTAAGTAGTTGCCAATATTAACTTTGTTTTGTGAATTGAGATGCTCAGTAATCAGTTCATTATTTCTGTTAATTTCGCTTGTTTCTAAGTTTATTTCTTCAATTATTTCCTGTTTCTCTTTATTTGTTGAAGCATTATCAAATTTTGTTTCAAGATCAGCAATTAAATCTTTTAAGGAATCGTTCTTAAAAATCAAGTCTCCGGTTTTTAGGGTGTTTTCTGAAAGGATTTGTTCGTATTTGTCAGTATATGATTTTGTATCAATCATTATTTCGTCAAGACTGGTATTTGTTAATTCTGGCTCAACATAAAGGATTGAATCAAAATCTATTTCTTGAGAATAGTATTTTTTATCAGCAATAATTTTATCCTGTTTGTGTGATAATTCTTTCAATGAATTCTGAGATATGTGTGTTTTTAGGAGTTCAATCTCATTGTTTAATTTTGTAAGATCTAAGTTAGGATCGTTGAAAAGATTTTCATCAAGAGTTTCGTAATTTTCAACAATAATATTTTTACGATTTTCAATTTGATTTATTTCATAATTAAGAAATTCAATTTGTACTTCTAGTTCTTTTATATTTGAAATAACATCTATTTTATTGTTTTCATATGTTTTAATGTCGTAGATATATTTCTCACGAACGTCGAAATTCTGTTCTTCCTTTGCTAGTTCTAGCTTAATTTCGATTTTATTATTCCAATTGTTCAATTGGTTCAATTCTTCTTCAAGCTGATTTTTGTATCCGATAAGTTTATTTTGTTTATTTATAATCTGATTATCAAAATCTAATGAGTATTTAGTTAATGGTTGATTTGCATCAATTTTTTGGATTTCATTAAAAAGTTTTTGAGATTGTTTGTTAAGGGCAATCTCGTTACCTGAAATTTTATCCAGCATTGTAAGCTCGGTTTCATAATATTCTGATAGGCTTATTATTTGATTAGCATTGTTGAATAAAAAATGCGTAAAATCGAACATCTCGCTTGCTATAATTGACTTTTCTATTATAACATTGTTAAGACTATCTTTTATATAAAGTGACTTTCTATCATTTTTATTTTTTAGTGAATTAAGTTCTTTATTAATCTTATTAATTTCATTTATTTGTAGCTCAGCTATTTTATATGCAGCAGCAGCATATTCTAGAAATTCGTCAGCTGCAGATTTCTTTTCGTCTAATAACTTAAAAGATTCCCCTATTAGTTTATCGGAATTACTCATAGAATCATTAGTTGCAGCGATATCGGTTCGAATATTTGTAGTGTCAATAATTGATTCTGCCCTAATTTCTTGGCGTTTTGTTAATTCTACAATTGCTCCAGGATCAATTTTAAGGCTAGCATGTTGATAGATATCTTCCATGTTTGCCAACTGACGAGTTAATGGATCTTTTTCTAAGAGAATTCTATACACTCCAATCTGATCAGCTTGTGAAGTTCTGGTTGAAGCAAAATAAGCAGACTCATTGTATCTGTCTGAGGCAAACATGATCTCATCGAATGGAGTATTTATAGGGAAGTCAAGGTTTTTAGGAACTGACCATGTATTATCTTTTGCATTATATTGACTTTTGAAAATGTCGTAGCCTCCAATACTGTTGTGCCCTTTCGATGAAAAATATAATGTGTTCCCATCCTCAGAAAGAAAAGGAAATGCTTCGTCAAACGGAGTGTTGATGACATCTGGTAAAAGCCGGGGTTCGCTCCAGCCTGAATTGATTTTACGAGAAATGTATAAGTCAAGACTGTTTTTTCTACTATCTCCATAGCTGCTAAGAAAAACTACATTTTGTATGTTTGAAATATACATTAAGTCTGATTCGTCAATTTTTTTATCGCTTTTTCCTTTAAATTGTTCAGTTTTAACGATGATTTCTCCACCAAAAAATTTAAGGTCGTATGAATAATAAAAGTTTTTACGGGATGTTTGCTTGTTGTTAATAACATGCAGCTCGTATGCATACTTTATGAGTTCCTTTCCATTTTTCGAGTATTCAATTTGTCGTTCAACATTATATTCTTCCCAGATTTTTGGCTTTACAGAAATTTTGAACATTTCGTAAAACCTAATTGCGTCATTAAAGTTATAAAGATAATGATATCCAAGACCCATATAGAAGTTTGCCTCACCAATCCCCTTGCCAGCAGCGAACTCTAAAAAATCGAAAGCTTCTTTAATTTCAGTGTTTAACATCACCATTGATGCTCCGTAAATGAAATTAAAAACGGGTTCGCGTGGATACAAACTTAAAAGTTGTGAGAATCCCTGATAAGATTCTGTATAAATTTCATTCTTGAATGATTCCAGACTTGATTCGAAAAGGAACTTCTCGTCAGGAGTCATTTTAGTCTCTGGTTTATATTGAGCATGTAATGGCAGGCTCAATATAAACAGAACTATAAGTGCAAATATTATTTTGATTGATACTTTCAAATAGTTTCAAATAAAATTTCTATCAAATTACCGCCTGAGCGATATTTGCAAGATGATCTCCTATTTTTTCAATATTAAACACGCATAAATCCTGAAAACTTTTATTGATAATTATAAAGATGGGTGAATTATTTTCAGAATGAAGTTTAAAGTTACAATAATTCTGATTGAGTTTATCAATTTTAGTCTTATTTTTGCAATCAATGGAAAATACCAGAAACTTCTGTATAATAGCTCATATTGATCATGGCAAGAGTACAATTGCCGATCGCTTACTACAATTTACCGAAACTATTTCTGAACGAGATTCACAAGCTCAAGTTTTGGACGATATGGAATTGGAGCGAGAAAGAGGGATCACCATTAAAAGTCATGCCATAAAAATGGTACATA
>CAZUQY010000051.1:0-13284 GCA_964622935.1 uncultured Bacteroidales bacterium
AACGCGGATATAGATAAGGTTGAAAAGCTATCATCTTTACTGAATATAGATAAAAAGATTTCAAAACTGCTTGTACAGCGCGGAATAGAAACATATGAGCAAGCCCGAGTATATTTTAGACCGGAACTATGTGATTTACACGATCCATTTCTAATGAAAGATATGGAAAAAGCTGTTATTCGACTTGACAAAGCAATAAAAAACAATGAAAGCATACTAATTTACGGAGATTATGATGTAGATGGTACAACAGCAGTTGCGTTGGTTTATAATTATCTTAAAAACTTCCACAACAAATTAGAGTTCTATGTTCCAGACAGATATAATGAAGGATATGGCATTTCATTTCAAGGAATAGATTATGCTGTTGATCATAATTGTAGTCTTGTTATTGCTGTTGATTGCGGAATCAAAGCCATTGAAAAGACATTATATGCAAAAGAAAAAGACATTGACATAATAATCTGTGATCATCACAATCCAGGAAACTCACTTCCTGAAGCATGTGCAGTTTTAGACCCTAAACGAAAAGATTGTGGATATCCTTATAAGGAACTTTCAGGAGCTGGTGTGGCATTTAAACTAATGCAAGCTTACTGTTACCATATGGAAGCAAAACCTGAAGTTCTTTATAAAAATCTCGATTTAGTTGTAGTGAGTATAGGTTCTGATATCGTGCCACTAACAGGTGAAAATAGAATACTTGCATATTATGGACTACAACAACTAAATACCGACCCATGTCCAGGATTAAAAAGTATAATCAACATTACAGGTTTGATAGATAAAGAAATCCAAGTGCATGATATAGTCTTTAAAATTGGACCAAGAATCAATGCAGCAGGAAGAATGGAATCAGGAAAAACAGCTGTTAAGCTTTTAATAACCGAGAACGATACGTTTGCTGAGAAAATAGGGTTAGAGATTAACTTGATAAACTCCAGTAGAAAAGAACTTGATCACAATATCACTGACCAAGCACTTAAAATGATTGCAGATGATGAAATTTTAACAAATGCATATAGCACTGTTGTTTACTCCGAAAATTGGCATAAAGGTGTTATTGGAATTGTTGCTTCAAGGCTTACCGAAACCTACTACAGGCCAACAGTAGTTTTCACAAAAAGCAATGGTATGGCAACAGGTTCAGCAAGATCAATTCCTGGTTATAATTTGTATGAAGCTATAGAATCTTGTAGTGATTTAATGGAAAATTTTGGTGGACATATGTATGCTGCCGGCCTAACATTGAAAATGGAAAATCTTGAGCCCTTTAAAGAGCGTTTTGAAAAATACGTCCAAAACACAATCACTGAAGAGCAAAGGATTCCAGTAATAAACTCAGATATGGAGATTGAGATTAAAGACATAACTCCAAAATTTTACCGATTACTAAAGCAATTTGCTCCGTTTGGCCCCGAAAACATGACTCCAACTTTCGTTTCACGAGGAGTATACGACAACGGTAGTGTAAAACAAGTTGGGAAGGCTGCTGGTCACTTAAAGCTAAAAATCATTCAACACCTCGGCGATAACAGATGTATCGACGGCATAGGTTTCAATTTTGGATCATATTGTGACTATATTAAAGAATATAAACCTTTTGACCTATGCTACCAGATTTTCGAAAACCATTTTATGAACCAAACATTTTTACAAATTTTAATAAAAGACATTCATACTTTTGATTAAAAAAAAATAACAGCTTTTATAAATTACATTTGACAATTTCCATTTAACTCAAATATCAATCAGATATTTAGTTAATAAGTTTGTTAATAAAATCACATGCATCAAATTAATCAACTTTTCTATTTTACTAATTTTGTAGTAATTTATACTTGAATCAAGCAACCTTTTATATATTATATACGTTTAATTAAGAATAACATTCATATTACTAACCTAAAATTCTGATATGAAAAAAAGCATTCTAGTGCCGCATGACTTTACTGAAGTTGGAAATCATGCAATAGAACATGCATATATGGTAGGTAAAAAATCTAATGCACCTATTCATATTATTCACATTGTAAAACGTAAATCTCAGATAGATGAAGCCTTATTGAAACTTAAAGAAATTTCCAGTAACTTTAAAGAAGGTAAAGAGGTTGAAATAATATGCGAGGTAAGAACTGGCAATCTATTTAAAGAAATATATAAATATGGGCTTGAAATTGACGCATATCTTGCAGTAATGGGAACACATGGCATAAAAAATGTAAAAAAGGCCATGAAAGTTGTAAAGAAATTCGTTAGAATTCCATTTATCCTTGTACAAAGCCCTGTTATATTTGGTGAATATGATAGAATTGTTATTCCTATCGATACTGATAAAAGCTCCAGAATAAAAGTACAATGGGCCAGATACATAAACAATCTGTTCGAAAGCAAAGTATATATTTTAACCTATAATGTTACTGATAGTTTCAAGATTAAATCACTAAATAACAATATAAGATTTGCTCAAAATCTATTTAATAAAGATTTGATTGATTACGAAATTAAAGTTCTAGATACTTCTAAAAATTTCGCTGATGCATTATATGCATATTCGAACAGTGTAGAAAGTGATCTTATTTTAGTAATGACAGATAGGTACCAACAATACGTAAAAAACATAAAGAAATCAGAAAATAAAGAATTTTACAAAAAGATTCCAATCATGTGCGTTAATAAACGTACTGACATTGTCAAACTTGGAAGTCTAGGCTAGTATTTATTTCTCCTAATGATATTTTTTTAAGTTTCATCTTACCTTCAGATATCCTTTTAATTAGTGTATTAGTTGCTATTTCTAAATCTCTAAATAAATTCTCCGAAAACAGAAATAGTACATCGTTTGTAATGTAGAGGTGTTTGCTCTCATCTTTATCAAATCCGAAATTCAATGATAATTTTTCAGTCGGAATAAACATATGTGTAAGACACGCTCGAAGTTGTATATACAAAAAATTTTTGCGATTAATCGACGAATATTTGCCGGGAAACAATTTGTAAACAGCAATTGAGAAACGACTTGCAGATTGTTGCTTAGCTCTCATTGGTTTATCATCTAAATAACTTCCCAAAATTTCAATTGCCTGACCCATTAGTAAAAATCCAAAAACTGATTCCGACTCATCAAGCACTTTACGAATAGGAAGCAGTATGCTATTCTGTAAAAGATTTATATGTTCTTCAGCTGAATAAATTAGCATAATCAGAACTTATATCGTAATTGAAGTTTAATATCTGTCCTATTATTACCCTCAATTGCAACGAGTCCAGTGCCAAGATTTTCCTGATCATTGTATAAAGTGTTTGCAATTTTAAACCAAAAAGCAAGATTATCCATAGCATTATACTTCACAACAAGTGCCAGTCTTGTGCCTTTACTATAATATGCAGGTATAGAAAACGCATACAACACATCAGGCTCATAAGCATAAATTCTAGTGCTATAGGAATCTGTATCGAAAATAGCAAATCTTGCTGTAAATTCAAAAGGAATATTATCAGGTTTCAATTGGACATCCTGATAAATCATATAGCCCCACTCCTGCTCTCCGTTAAAATTATATGATGCAACTTCCACTCTATTTTTAAGCTTTAATTTTGAAACTGGTGAGTAATTAATATGATATCTGTATTTAGCAGAGACATAAGAATCAAGAGGTCTAACACCATAATCTATATCAGTATTATTCTTTTGTTTTGTTTCGTACTTAAACCGAAAATACATATCCAAGTTTCGATTGGGATAATGTGTTACCTGCATCAAATATTCATTTCCAATAGATGGGCCATTAACTCCATATCGTAACCATGGATATTTCCATGAATCGAAATAAGCTTCGATTTTCCAATATTTCCTAGGAAAAACCTGAATTCCTACAAACAAACCCGATTCGTTATATGGCTTATTCCCTTCTGAAAAAGGCTGGGCGTAAAGAGCCTGATAATCAGGACTATAATACCTATATATAACTGACATTTTAACCTCAGGAACAAAATCTATAACAGCTCCATTCACTGTGGCATAACCCATGTTTGGGCTCATGGAGGTTTCACCAAAGATATTAACTTTTGGTATTGTCACCATATAATCCACACCAAAATTTGAATTTGAATAGCCATTAAAATCAAAATATCTATACGCCTGATTATTCGGAACTAATGAATCTGAAAAGTTATAATATACTCCTGTTGCCCCAAGTCGAAGATGATCGCCATGCCAAGTAATATTTCCTCCACTTACAAATTCATTTATAGTTTTACGCTTTGCTATTTCAGCTGGTGTTCGATGATATCCTGTTTCAAGAAAATTTGTTACATACTGTTCTTCATTCTCAAAAAGTGAGTCTGATGCCTGTGTAACACTACCGTCAATTGGTTTATATGAAGCAAACTCTGTAATAACAAACTGTCCAAACTGCATGCTCATTGCTTCTCCTCGCATAAAGGCTGACTCGTTAACAGAACTATATTTCTGGATGCCCCTTGCTTTTTTAATAACATTTGTAGCACTTGATGTTTTTCCAAATCCCATGCCAGTCCACATAGTAAGTCCCTGTCCAAACTGAGCAACGTAATCCCCAACAATAACTTTCTTTATCTTACCAATATCATTTAACTGAAAATGACCGGAGTAATAATCAAACCCATATTTCTGAGCTCCTTTAAAAAATTGCTCCCCATCATCCTTTTCTGCGGTAAAGCCATAATATAGCTTATTCTTATATTGATAATTAT
Organism: uncultured Bacteroidales bacterium; assembly: GCA_964622935.1. Taxonomy (GTDB): domain Bacteria; phylum Bacteroidota; class Bacteroidia; order Bacteroidales; family ML635J-15; genus Bact-19. The sequence continues at coordinate 4,735 of CAZUQY010000051.1, forward strand.
AACGGAGATACACCTTATCCTGACTACCAAGATATCTCGACTTATCTGGATTTTCTGCCAATATACTATCTGATATTGGTAAATACCAGCTTTTTCCTGTAATACTCTCTGATATCTTGTCATAATGGTATGTCGACCATATGTCATCATTTTACCAAAATCAGTTTTCGTCTGCTGATCTTCATTACTTACAACAACAAAAGGTAAAAGAAACTTTAAAGTCAATGGATCAATACCATCAACGAACTGCAACTCGTATACTGTATTAAAGTTACCAAATTTCTGACGATATTTTTGCAAAGAATAAATTTGAAATTCAGTAAGAAAAATAAGTCTTTGAAAATCATCTTCAGATGCAGTATTTAAGTCTAAAGGATCGTAGTATAAATTTTCAAGATTTAAGAACAAGGTTGTATAATCTAGCTCAGCATCAGCAGATGCCGCAATTTCCTCAATAATATCATCCAAGGCAGGCATAATATCTGATTCCTGGGCCTTAATATTCATTGAGAAGGCAATGCTTAGCAACAATATGAGTGCAATTCCTTTAAAATACATAGGACATTGATATTTTTGGAGTTGAGCCAAGCACTTCGTGATATGCATAAGCAATATCAAAAACAATATTATTAGCATTATATCCCAATCCAAAAGAATACTCTACCGGTGCAACAGCTATACCTGTACGCATCGAAAATTGTTTGTTTATGGAATACTCTATCCCAGTTTTAATAATTGGAATATAACCATTTATTGCTTTGCCAGTTTCAACTGCAAGCAATAAAGATTTGCTAAACAAATATGAAAATCCAAATTTAAAAGCAATAGGCATTCTAATATCAGAATCTTCAAAATATGAAATATTAAGAGGATTAAAAACATAAGCACCGATAGAAAACTTATCTGAAGGACGAGATAAAATCCCTAATTCGAAATTTATTGCATTTAGATTTCCATACATATCACTCTGACGCATAGAAAAGTAATTTATCATAACCCCCATTGAAATTGATTTAAACAATTTCTGAGAGAACCCTAGCGAAAATTTATCAGATTGAAACAAACTATAACCAAAATGAGTAATGCCGAATCCAACATTACCTCCCATCAAAGGTGAAATAAAAGCAATTGCTCCAAAGCCCGTCTCTTTCAACAAGAATCGGTTTTCGTAATAAATACCCGCAACAGAAGAATTTATTCCATCCATTGCAGCTGGATTGTTAAAAACAGCCCAATTGTCAGATAATGTAACACCTGCATTTGCCATACCGGCAGAACGTGCTCCAGCATAGGAGTACTCTGTTTGAGCATATGTAGCACTAGCAGCTATGAACAAGGAGATTATAAATATTAGTTTTCTCATAAATCGAATTTAATTGATTACCCGAAAATCGAACTTATGATCTTCAAGTTCTTTGTTTGCGTTAACAATTTTCTGCTTAAGATTTTGCTTAAAATCTGCAAGTTTGTTTACAAGACCTTCATCACCAGTAGCAATGATCTGTGCTGCCAAGATTGCAGCATTCTGTGCTCCATTAATAGCAACTGTTGCAACAGGAATACCAGGAGGCATTTGAACAATTGCAAGTAAAGCATCCATTCCATCAAGACTAGCATTGATAGGGACACCAATAACTGGTATTGTAGTCATTGCGGCTATTACGCCACATAAATGAGCTGCCATTCCAGCACCGGCTATAATTACTTTTACTCCTCTCTCAGAAGCACCTTTTGCAAACTCCTCAACTTCTTCGGGAGTTCTATGAGCTGATAAAGCATTAATTTCAAAAGGAATCTCAAGTTCATTTAGCTGTTTAGCTGCTTTCTCCATAACTTTCCAGTCCGATGTGGACCCCATGATAATACTTACAATCGGTTTCATTTTTCTTTATTATTTTCTTTAAACTTAGTTATAATTTGTAAAAATACATAACAATCTTTTAAATTCACTCTAAATTTCGATTTTTTAGCATTTTTTTTATTTCTTTGAGCTTTATTTGTATAAGATTTTAAAGAGAAGAAATTGATAATAAAAAACATCTCAAATTAAAAAAAATGACTATGGATACAGTAAGAGTTCATGATAAAAATTTCAGTCATTTCATTGACAATAGTGAAATTAAATCAAGAATCAGCAAAATGGCAAAAAAAATTGACTCTGACTTAGCTGGTAAAAAACCATTATTCTTAGGAATTCTAAATGGATCGTTTATGTTTGCTGGTGAGCTATTTCAACATGTTAGCATCGATTGCTCAATTTCATTTTTAAAACTCGCTTCGTATGATGGAACTGCATCTAGTGGAAAAGTTAAAAGATTAATTGGCCTTAATGAAAACATTGAAGGACGTACAGTTGTTATACTTGAAGACATTATAGATACTGGAATTACAATTGATCATATTGTTAAACAATTGAAAGGTTATGAACCTGCAGAAATAAAAATTGCAACATTATTGTATAAACCAGAAGCATACAATGATGCTTATGATATTGATTATTTTGCATTTGACATCCCTAACGACTTTATTGTTGGTTATGGATTAGATTATAACGGATTTGGTAGAAATTTAAAACATATTTACAAAATTAGCGAATAGTTATGTTAAACGTTGCATTATTTGGCCCTCCAGGAGCAGGAAAAGGCACACAAGCAAAAAAGCTTGCTGAGAGATATAACCTTACCTATATTTCTACAGGTGATATTCTTAGAAACGAAATTACAGAAGGAACACCTTTAGGACTTCAAGCAAAAGCTATAATTGAACAAGGTGGTTTAGTTTGTGATGAAACTATTGTTCAGATAATTGAGAATAGTATTAACATGAATCATGACAGTAATGGAATTTTATTCGATGGTTTCCCTAGGACTTATGCACAGGCCTATATTCTTGATGGTCTACTTATAAAAATGAATTCAAAATTATCATGTCTTATTAGCCTAGAAGTTCCAAAAGAAGAATTAGTTGGAAGAATGATTGCTAGAGCTCTAAAAGAAAATAGGGCTGATGACAAACAAGAAATCGTTGAAAATAGACTTAGAGAATACGAGACTAAGACTATTCCAGTAATTGATTATTATAAAGATCTGGGCAAATATTATCCAATAGATGGAATTGGTGCTGTTGACGAAGTATTTGACCGCGTTACAGATATAATTGAAGAAATACTTTCTCAAACCTTGTTAAATGTTGTTTTCTTTGGCCCTCCAGGTGCTGGAAAAGGAACACAGGCTAAACGTCTTGCAAAGAAATTCAATATGATTTATGTTTCTACAGGCGAAATGATTCGTAAAGAAGTTGCTGACCAAACAGAACTTGGAAAAGTAGCAAAACCATATCTAGAAACTGGAGATATTGTTCCTGATGACATTGCAATTAGATTAATTGAAAGAAAAATCAAACAGCATAAAAATATCAAAGGGTTTATTTTCAAAGGCTTTCCTTCTACCCTTGTTCAAGCATACATTTTAGGAGGTTTATTGAAAAAGTCAGACACATCAGTTTCTATAGTTATGAATTTAGAGACGACAACTCTACTTTCATTGAAACGATTAACTGCTAGATCTAAAACTGCAAATGCTAGGACATATGACATGGATGCTGAAACTATTATTCATCGTTTGGAAGTATTCGATGACAGAAGCGGCAAAATTCTAGATTTCTATGAACAACAAAACAAACTTATTACCTTCAATGGAAACATTGACCCTGAAGAGTTGCATAAAGAAATGGCTGACACAATAGAAAAAGCATTTAAAGAGATTAGAAAATAGACGGTGCTTCGACATTTCGACAAGCTCAATACATCGCTTCGCTCAGCAGCCGGAGACAAGAGAAAGAAGACAGGAGACTATTGTTTCTCTAATTATTGCTTTAACACTAAAACATACGTACAATGAGATTCAATCTAGGTTTATTTAGTTCAATACTAATTCTAAGTTCAATTATTATGTCTTGTAATCAAACACCAGCAGAAAACAAAGAGATAGAAAAAGAAGATTCTAAAAACGAGCAAACTGTTCAAGAGGATTTTTCTGTTTTGATAATCAATGGAAGTCCTCGAGTTGAAGGAAACACAGCTCGATACTTAGACAAAGTATTTGAAGGTGCAGAATCTGTTAACGTAAAAGCAATACAAGTTAATTTAAACGAAAAAGACGTCAAAGGCTGCCAAGGATGTATGGGTTGCAGAGAAACAGAAGGTTGTACATATAAAGATGATTTCGATCAATTATATAAAGACATTTTAAAGGCAGATATTATTGTTGTTGGTACTCCAATTTACTTTGGAAACATGACTGGACAATGTAAATCCTTTATTGATAGACTTTTCTGTTTTTGGAGCTCTCCTGCATCAGACTTAATGGAAGGAAAGAAAGCTGCAGCCATAATTACTTATGCAGAAGCTGGTGAAGATACATATCAAGCTGCTTTAGATGAACTTTCAGGCGACTTAAAGGCTGTTGGTTTCGAACTTATTTTCACAGATGCTGTAAACAGCACTTGGGAAATTGATGATATTGATTCTCAACCTGAGACTTTGAAGAGAGCTTTTGAATTTGGTGCTTCGTTGAAATAAAAGACGGCACTTCTGCTTACTTCGACTTCGCTCAGTGCCCTAAAGAAATATATTATGTTTATTGGTTTACATCAATCTAAGGTGACTGAGGGATTAGACGTAGGAGAATTGTCACGAATACCGACCGTTAAAAAACTACTTTATCACCTATTTCTATATTGTATTTGTCGCATAATTCTCCATTTATTTCTACAACATATTGTGCCGGAGCAGCTGAAGGTAGGGAGGTCTCGTCACGTGGATTTGTATTTTTGTAAATATCAACAATAACCATCTTAGCGTTAACGTAAATTATATCAAGTGGAATAAGCGTGTTCCTCATGTAGAAAGATTGAGTTTGTTCATGGGCAAATAAAAACAACATTCCTTGATTTTCTTCCATTTTAGCACGGAACATTAACCCTCTTGCTCTTTCTTCATCTGTGCTAGCTACTTCAATTTCAATTTGGAAAAGACTGGTATCAGTTTGTGTGTCTAAAAAAACAAGCTCTCCATCGTTTCTGAATGGTGGTGGATTGTCGAAACTGTAATTTTTTTCTTTTAATTCAATATTATTTGTTTTAGGGTGCGTTTTCTTTTTGTTATTGTCGCATTGTACCATTAATAGAGCAGCGACAAAAATGCTGAAAATAATTATTGCTTTTTTCATTTTAATTCTGTTTATTCCTAACCTGTTTGCAAGTTATGCAATTTGTAATATATGCCTTTTTGGTTTAATAATTCGTCATGTTTTCCTGATTCAACAATTTTACCTTCGTGCATAACGTAAATCATATCAGCTTTTTTTATTGTAGACAAACGGTGAGCAATTACAATTGAAGTACGATTTTTCATCAAGTTTTCGAGAGCTTCCTGTACTAGCTTTTCCGATTCTGTATCAAGGGCAGAAGTCGCTTCGTCAAGTATTAAAATTGGAGGGTTTTTTAAAACAGCACGGGCAATACTGAGGCGTTGACGTTGACCACCAGAAAGTTTGCCGCCACTATCTCCAATATTGGTGTCGTAACCATTTTCGGTTTCCATTATAAAGTCGTGAGCATTTGCAACTTTTGCAGCTTCTATTACCTGTTCTATACCGATATTTTCTTTTCCAAAGGCTATGTTGTTATAAATTGTGTCATTAAAAAGGATTGGATTCTGATTAACATAGCCCATTAAGTTTCTTAATGCATTAAGTTTAAAATCTTTTATATCGATGCCGTCAATTTTGATCTCACCTTGCTCTACATCATAAAATCTTGGGATAAGGTCCACCATAGTAGATTTTCCAGAGCCACTTTGTCCAACTAATGCAATTGTTTCGCCTTTTTGTATTTTTAGATTAATTCCTTTAAGAACAGGGATTTCAGTATAAGAAAAATCAATATCCTTATATTCTATTGAATCAGAAAAATCTTCAATGTTTTCAGCGCCTTGTTTTTCAGTAATATTATTTGTCGCATTTAAAATATCATTAACACGATCTACTGATGCCATAGCCTTTTTGATGTTATACCATGAAGATGATAATGTTTTTGCAGGAGCAATTATCTGGCTAAAAATTATTAGATATCCTATTAATGCTTGTGACGACATTGAAGAACCTCCACCAAGCACCATTGTTCCACCATACCACATAATAGCAACTACAGCAACTGTAGCTAGAAATTCACTTAAAGGGCTTGCTAGAAAACGTTTACGATTGATTTTATTCATCAATGAGGTGTAAACATTATTTGTGTTCTGGAATCGTCCTGCAATGTGTTTTTCAGCATTAAAAGCTTTTACAATTCTTAATCCTGATAGCATTTCATCAATTTGTGACATCAGGCTGCCCATTTGTGTTTGCCCTGCCATTGATGTTTTACGTAATGATCTGCCTACCCATCCGATAATAAGCCCAACGACAGGAAGCAAAATAAACACGAATAGAGTCATTTGCCAGCTGATGATTAGCATTGTCCCCAAATACATAATTATTTTAATAGGGTCTCTAAAAATCATCTCCAACGAGCTCATAATACCCCATTCGATTTCCTGAACGTCGTTAGTCATTCTGGCAATGATATTTCCCTTTTTGTCTTCGGAGAAATATGAAATTGGCAAAATTATTACTTTATCAAAAAGAAGATTCCTTATGTCTTTAACAACTCCGTTCCTTATTGGTACCATAAAATGGTTAGCTAAGTACATTGTCAAGGTTTTAAAGAAAGTTGCAATGACAACAATAATTCCTATTGCAATCAAAGCGTTTAGTTCACCTCTATCAATAATTATTTGACTAATCCAGTAATTGAAATTATGTTCTAGACTTGATAAGTCCCAAATATTTAAAGGTAACTTTTGTTGAGTAAGAGATTGCGATTCAAATAAAATTCCAAGGAATGGAATGACTAGAGCAAATGAAAACAAGCTAAAAATAGTGGAGAAAATATTAAATAGAATATTTAGTCCTGCATTGAGTTTATACGGGAAAATGAATTTAATTATTTTTAAGAAATCTTTCATTAAATTCCTGTGTAATTAAAAGGTGTAATATCAAGCAGTTCAGTTTTTACATCATCAGAAACGTTTAGCCCTTTGATAAAATTGTGTATTGTATCCTTAGTGATAGCTTCGTTTGTCCTTGTTAGTTCTTTAAGAGCTTCGTATGGTGAAGGATAATTTTCGCGTCTTAAAATGGTTTGGATTGCTTCAGCAACTACAATCCAGTTTCTTTCAAGATCGCTTTCTATTTTTGCATTATTGAGTAATAATTTCCCCAGACCCTTTTTGATTGACTCAAATGCGATTAGAGTGTGAGCGAAAGGCATACCAATGTTTCTGAGAACAGTAGAATCTGTTAGATCTCTTTGTAATCGGCTTATTGGAAGTTTCTCGGCAAGATGATTTGATATTGCGTTTGCAACTCCCAGATTTCCTTCTGCATTTTCGAAATCTATTGGGTTTACTTTATGAGGCATGGCACTTGAACCAACTTCACCTTTTTTAATTTTTTGTTTGAAGTATTCCATTGATACATATGTCCAAATATCTCTGGAAAAATCAATGAGAATTGTATTTATTCTTGAAATGCAGTTTAATAATGCAGCAAGATTATCATAATGTTCAATCTGTGTTGTTGGAAAACTGCGGTGTAGTCCGAGATAATTATTTGCAAAATTATATCCAAATTCGTTCCAATCTATTGTAGGATAGCTTACTTTATGAGCATTAAAATTACCAGTGGCGCCTCCAAATTTTGAACTAAATGGGATTTGATCAAGTTGAACAAGCTGCTCCTTTATTCTGGTAGAGAAAACAGCAATTTCTTTTCCAAGTCGGGTGGGAGAAGCAGGTTGCCCATGTGTTCTTGCCAACATTGGGATATTTTCCCATTCTATTGCCAGATTATCGAGTGTTTCTATAATTTCTAACAATGAAGGAGAGTAAACCTCATTCATTGCATCTTTAATAGAAAATGGAATTGCCGTATTATTGATGTCTTGTGATGTGAGACCAAAATGTATAAACTCTTTATAATCTGAAATATGAAGTTTTTCGAATTTATCTTTTAAAAAATACTCTACAGCTTTTACATCATGATTAGTAGTTTTTTCAATGTCTTTAATCTGCTGAGCATCCTTGCTATCAAAGTTTGTGTGTATTTCACGTAATTTGGAAAATAACTTATTGTCAAAGTCTTTAAGTTGTGGTAGTGGAATCTCACATAAAGCTATAAAATACTCAATTTCAACTTTTACACGGTATTTTATTAGTGCAAATTCTGAAAAATAGTTTCTCAAAATGCATTAGAAAATGAACTTCCGGTATTCAGTACAATAATTGAGGGTAAGGGTTATAACCCGGGTAATCCAATAATTCTAAAAGTTTGGGATGTTTCAATTCAAACAGAAGTTCCTGTTGAATATACAATGATTGACCCATACAATGAAGCTTATAATGAAACTGTTTATCCTGCTGAAGATGGTTTATATAGTATAATGAATATT
>CAZUQY010000052.1:0-13270 GCA_964622935.1 uncultured Bacteroidales bacterium
TTTACAAATTTAATAATTGTTTAATTATGGACAGACTTCAGAATACAGTCTCAAAGAAATAACTATTCTGGGACTCTATCTGGTCCGTTATTTTCTATTTTGTTATTTTCGAAAGTAAAAACAGGATGGTCGTCAATAGCTTCTTGCCATACTCCTCCATCAATATCAGTATATGCTCCCAAAGAGTTATTATGTATGTAACAATTTCTAACTAAAATAGCTGAATTCCCAAGATTATCATGCAAACCTGCAAGTCCACATCCGTTTAAATCACAGTTTTCTATCACACAATTATTAGCATTATCAAAAAGAATTACTCGCCCACTACAGTTTTGATGTTCTGGTTCTCCTGGCTTAGTGTGTTGCATATGCAGATTTTTTATCAATATATTCTCTCCAGTAACATCCATAACACATGAGTAAAGTTTATTGCAATAAATGTGCACTTCCCCTACTCCTTCGACAATAATATTATCTCCACGCACCCAAATAGAATTATCAGTGTAATATGTTCCTTCCTCTACAAGAATAAATACATTTGACGGCTCATCATTTTTTGAGAAATAATCATCAAGAGATGTGTATTCTCTTTCAGGTCCAATCCTAATTGTCTCAAGTGGTTCAAAATTGACTAACCAACTTGCTATTTCTTGAGTTTCATTCTTATAAACGTCTTTTTGATAAGTTACTTTATCAATATCTTTATTTACAAAAGTTGTTTTACAAGAAATTAGCACAAGACTCACTCCAATAATACAAAAGATTTTATTCATATGTTTTATTTTATTCTTCACAATCTGCTTGATATAGATTTATATATTCCATAATCATATCAATTGCCTCATCAGTTACAATATTCTCACTATACTCTTGATTTATTAGCATTGCATAAGGTATTTCATAAACACTACACCAATCAAAATCAAATGCTACCTGTGAAGCTATGAGAGCAAGTGGTAATGCATGGGCCATACTCTTATAATTTCTCGCAAATCCCAAGTTTGCTGCATTCATTCCATAGGAAGGGTTAAAATAATCACCCATACATTGTAGATATGCCCAACAAGTTAAATCATCTGCTGTAAGTAAAAGTGTTTGGTCTGTATCCTCAGGCAATCCGTTTTCAATTTCTCTTAAATAGTCAAACGTTTCCGGTTTTAGACCTTTTCTTTTCTTAAGTAGATATTTCTCAAACTTAACTACAGATGTTGTATCTCCCCAGCTCATTGCATTTATAACAGCAATCTTAGTTACAATATCTGTTTTTTTGCTTCCTAATATCTTTACAACTTTTTTATCCATACCATTTTCCAAAGCATATTCAACTTGTTTGAGATCCTGATATGCAGAATAAAAACTTGTGGAAGTTAAAGGAGAATCGGCTAGGACAAAAAGAGACACACACAATAAGAATATTGACAAAATTATTGTTTTCATAATAGTTATTTTGAATTAAACTTGTTACAAATCATGGTTAATGACAAAATTAACAAAATTTTGGTTTAATTGAAATCAAATGCTTCCTTACTTGCTATCAAAAAAAACAAGAGAAATTATGGTATAAAATAAGCATCTACTTTTAATTTTTGTATATTTGAACTTCAAAATCAACCAAGTAATAAGAATTATGAAAGCATTTCATACTCAATATATGATAATAATGGCAAGCTAATAATACAAAAAGAACTTTTATTAAATATTAGTGAGTTGAACAAAAGAAATTATATACTAATTAGTTAACAAAGTGAATTTTTATTAAATATTTTATAATCAAACAAATTAAGACTATGAAAAAAACTTATCTTTTAATTACCGCAATGGCATTTACATTTTTCTTAATCTCTTGTGGTGGTGGTGAAACAACTAGTGACAATGCAGCAGATACTGATGCAGATACTAAAGAAGTTGTACAAGCTGACCCAGCAAAGACACCAGAGGAACTACGTGCAATTGATAAAATGGATGAAAGCGCTATTGCTGCTACTGAAAACAAAGACGAAGTAATTCGTTTTAGTTCATCATATAGTTTAAGCGAATTCCCAATGGAAGTTTTGGAAGCTAAAAACCTTCAAACTATTGAATTGAATAACTACAATGGAGCGACTCTTCCAGAAGAGTTGAAAAATCTTCCTAACTTATCAGTAATCTACATTTCAGGTGGTATTAACATGACTGAAATACCTGCTTTTTTACCTGAACTTAAAAGTTTAAAGACATTCTCTATTACTGCAGCGAACAATCTTGATTTAAATGCGGCTTTTAAAATCTTAAGTCAATGTGAGAATCTTGAAAACGTGCAAATTTGTTTCTCTGATGTAGAATCTGACATCCCAGCAGAAATTGGTAACATGAAAAAACTTAGAGTATTAGACCTTGGACATAATGAGATTAAATCATTCCCGGCTGAGTTTTACACTTTACCAGAGCTTTATTATCTAAATTTAACTTCAAATGAAGAATTTAGATATGACTATGATGCACTATTTGAAAATATGATAACTCTTCCTAAGCTTGAAAGACTTGTAATATATTACTCTGGTCTATCTGGTTTGCCAGAAATATTTAATGAGTATCCTTCACTAAATTATATTCAGTGGAGAGAAGAAGCACCAGAATGGGATGGCGAAGACAAAATCCTTGCTACTACTGAAAAGTGGAATGCAAAATTCCCTAAAATAACAGTAAGTTGGTCAACTGGTGGTTCATTATTCTATGACATGTTCTAAACCTTGATAATATGATAAAAAAAACGCCTAATAGGCGTTTTTTTCAATCGATTGGTCTCTATAATTCAATAATAAATAAGATATTAGAAAGGGTATCAATAAATTTTCTTATTAAACCTATTCTCAATTATTTCCCTATTTTTAACACTTTCACCAAATGGAATTATCTTACAATAATATCAACACAAACAAGTATAATAAGAATAATTGGTAGGATAAAACTATTCCTTGATTAAGCGAACTTCTGTTCTACGATTTGAGGCTCTGCCTTCAGTTATTGTATTATCCGCAACAGGCTGAGTTTCGCCGTAACCTTTAGCTTGAATTCTTGATGGGTCTATACCTTTACTTATAAGGTAGTTACGGACAGATTCTGCCCTTTTCTGAGAAAGTGTCATGTTAAGCTCATCAGATCCTACATTATCAGTGTGACCGGCAATTTCGACTACGGTTGTCTTTTTTAAAACCAAGTATTCATAAAGCTCATTCAATTCTTCATAAGATGCAGGTTTAAGAGTTGCCTTACCTGTATCAAAATAGACATTATCTAAAGTAAAAAGCTTTGGCAATTCTATCTGAATATCAATATTAAAATAGAGTCCTGTTTGATTTGGCTCTAAAGCTGGAATACTAAAATCTGTATAATATTGCTCGTCATTAAAACCTTTTATCTTGATAACATAGGTTTGGTTATAAGGCAGATTAACCAAAAATTTACCATTATCATCACTAACAGCACTAAATACTTTCTTTGTAGCACTATTCTCAAAAATAATTGTTTCGCCGATTTTAATATTATTGCTAAAATCTTTAACAACACCTTCTATAGATGCTTTATCTTTATCGCCATCACTCTGTGAAAAAGCACTAAATGAAGCGAGACATAATAATATGTATACTATACTTTTCATATTTGTTTTTATTTAATCAGACATCAACAGCAAATATTACTCCAAATATCTTAGTTTCATCAACTATGTATTAAACGGAAAGAACTAAAATATGTTTTTGTTTTAGATATTTATTTCAAATTGATCAGCATCCTGCCATGCTGAAAAGTTCTGACGGTACTTATTTTGCTCCTCCAAATCTAAAACTAAATAGATTATCTCTTCCCTATTATCGCCGGTTTTTATCAAAGTTTTACCTTTTGCGTCTATAAAGCAAGACCCTCCATCATAAGAAATTCCATTTCCATCCTCTCCTATTCTATTGGTAGCAATAACAAATGATTGATTTTCAATAGCTCTAGCACTTAATAATGTGTCATAAATATATTGCCTACTACTCGGCCAATTAGCAATATATATTATTGCATCATAGTCATTACGATTTCTACTCCAGACAGGAAAGCGTAAATCGTAGCATATCTGCAGTAAAAACCTAACATTTTTATAGTTACATACGACTCTGTTTAATCCGCCTGTAAACATATCTGCTTCGCCACCCATTTTAAACAGATGACGTTTATCATACCTAATTATTTCTCCATCAGGTTTAACAAATAAAAATGAATTATAATACTTATTATTTTCGGACAATATAAGGCTCGCACAAATTGCTGCATTTTTTTCTTTTGCGAGATTTTTTAAAAACACAACTGATTTACCATCCGATTTTTCTGCAAATTTTTCAACATTGTTTGTGAAACCAGTATTAAACATCTCAGGCAAAACATAAATATCTGATTGTTTAGCATTTGAGATTTTCTCGTAAACTCTTACAAGATTTTCGTCAGGATTTTCCCAAACAATATCGGATTGGATAATAGCAATGTCTAATTTACTCATAACCTGTTACAAATTTATCTTTATGAATACCTTGCAATCCAAGATATTTCTTTTTCACTCTCTCCATAATTTCGGCTTCAGTACCATTCATATCTAGCTCGTCAATAACTCCCATTTTTCGATTTTCACAATCAAGAAAGCCCATAACTACTGACACATTAGCTCCTAAAGCTATCCGAATGAAGCCTTTTTTCCAGTTCTTCGTTTTCTTGCGGGTACCTTCAGGTGTAATTACAAGATAAAAACTACCTTTTGCATTTTTAAATAAATCTATTGACTGCTGCGTAAGTCCAGTTTTACGACCTCTATCAACTGGGACACCGCCCATTCGTTTTAAAATGGGTCCAACAGGCCAAAAGAAAGCCTCTTTCTTGACTAATACAACAGGTTTAAAGCCCTGAGATGCACAATAAACTTTTCCAAAAAAGAAATCACGCATACTCGTATGGGGAGCCATCAAGAGAATTGCCTTTTCAACATCCGGGAACTCATTATAGCTCCACCTAAATATTCCTAAATATAGCTTTGCAAAAAATTTAAACATTTTTCTCCTCTACGTTTACTTTATAATTTCTATGCAAATTTTCAATTAATTTTTCAAATTCGGAAGCTCTGATTGAAAATTCAATGTCACAATCTTCCAAAAAAGTTTGATTTAGCATCTTTGCTCCCGCATCGTTAAGGGTTTTCATTACAAAATTCATTTCATCATATCCAAAAAAAACCTTTCCTTCAATAGTGACAAATTCTTCAATAATAATTGCATTTTGCAAAGCATCACGGGCAGCAGATTTATATGCATTAATTAAGCCAGGCACACCCAATTTAGTTCCGCCAAAATATCTTACGACAACAATTAAAATATTAGTAAGCTCAAATGAACGAATTTGACCTAAAACTGGCATTCCTGAACTATTAGAAGGTTCTCCGTCGTCTGAGGCTCTATAAAATGCCTTATCAGCCCCTAAAACAAATGCATAAACATGATGACGAGCATCATAATACTTTTTTCTTAAATCATGCTGCACAGATTTGATTTCTTCCTCAGAACTCACAGGAAAGGCAAAGGCAAGAAACTTACTTCCTTTCTCAGAGTAAAATCCTTTTGATTTATTCTCTATGGTAAAAAAAACATCTGTATCCATTATATTTCTGATACGGTTAACAAAATAATTGTAGCAATTGACAATAATATGCCAAAGATATTCAATTTTGATAATTTTTCCTTAAAAAACAATGTTCCAATCATAACTGTAAGAGCTACAATTCCGACATCGACAATTCCATAAGTTACAGAGTTTGCAAATAACCCAGTATTAAGAACAAGAAACATAAAATACACTGCACCAAAATTTACTACGCCTAATAATAAACCAAAGATCCATGTCTTTAAATGACCAAAGCCTTTTAACGTTGAAGGTCTAGCAAATACGATTATCACACCAAATATCAAAGAAATAGCAAAAGATGTTGAAGTAAAAATCGAAGACATTCCAGCATCTACATAATTCTCTTTTGAATAAATCATAAGTGAATTATTCAATCCCATACCGAGAAATAATAATAAAGGCAATATTATTGCAACAATATTAGATTTTCTATTCTGTACTGGCTTAACATACACACTCATAACGACTGCAAAAACAGCAAATGTAATAGCAATAACCTTTACTGCACCAACACTCTCATTATATGCAATTATTGCAAAAAGCATTGGTATTACGACCGACATTTTGCTTGCCACAGTTGTTATGGAAATTCCAGCTTTTTGAGAAGACCTTCCAACAACAAAGAATAAAACTATAAAAAGAAAACCAATAATCATTGCAGGAACTATCCATCTAGAATGAACAATTTCATTTACAGGCAAACTACCATTAATAATAAAACCTAAAGAAGCTGCAATTATATAATTAATCACAATTACATTAATTAATGGAATATTATATTTATCAATGAATTTAAAAGTTACAAAAATACCAGTGGCTGAGAGTATACTTAAAATTAACCAGATCATATCAAAAAAGAAGGGGCTAAAAGCCCCATTTATTACATTTTAAGTCTCTTTTCTATTTCTTCGAGATCTAATCTAAAACGCTTATCTGTTTCAATCAGATTATTTACCGTTTTGCATGCGTGCAGAACTGTAGCGTGATCCTTTCCTCCAATTGATGCTCCAATTGATGCCAAAGATGCTTTTGTCATACTTTTAGCAAAGAACATAGCAATCTGTCTAGCTTGTACAATCTCACGTTTACGAGTTTTACTACTGAGTAATTCAACTGACATTGAGAAATAATTACAAACAACTTTCTGGATGTAGTCAATTGATATTTCGCGTCGTGTGCTTTTAACAAGCTTATCAATCATGTCCTTAGCCAGTTCCATTGTAATCTCCTTTTTATTAAGAGTTGACTGAGCAAGTAATGAAATCAAAGCACCTTCGAGTTCACGAATGTTACTGGTAATATGTGAGGCAATATACTCGAGGATTTCCTCTTTGATGATAATGCCATCCTTATATGTTTTCTTTTTTAGAATTTTAATTCTAGTTTCAAAATCTGGTTCTTGTAAATCAGCAGATAGTCCCCACTTAAATCTTGATAAGAGACGTTGCTCCATTCCGTTAAGTTCTACCGGCGGTTTATCAGATGTTAGAACAAGTTGTTTTCCATGCTGGTGTAGGTGATTAAATATATGAAAAAACACTTCCTGAGTTCCTTCTTTTTTGGAAAAATACTGAACATCATCAACAATTAAAACATCGATCATCTGGTAAAAATGGATAAAATCGTTACGATTATTGTTGCGAGTTGCCTCCATATATTGAGTCAAAAACTTATTAGCATCAACATATAAAACAACTTTTTCTGGCATTAACTTTTTAACTTCAATTCCAATTGCCTGAGCTAGATGAGTTTTTCCAAGACCAGAACCACCATATACAAACAAAGGATTAAAAGCTGTACCTCCTGGATTTTGAGCTACTGCGTAACCTGCTGAACGTGCAAGCCTATTACATTCTCCCTCAATAAAATTATCAAAAGTGTATTCAGGATTTAAATGAGGATCAACATGAACCTTTTTAATCCCAGGAATTATAAACGGATTAACAATCGAATTTGCTTCAAAATCCAGAGGCATTTGTACAGGTCTATTAGACAACTGTGTTTTGTCGCGAGCAGGAATCTTAACGGTGTAAGGTTTATCAGAGTTGGAGTTGTTTTCCATCACCACATGGTACTCAAGTTTAGCATCAGGGCCAATAACCTTGTGTAATGTCTTTTTCAACAAGTCTAGAAATTGCTCTTCGATGAATTCATAGAAGAATGTACTTGGCACCTGTATTATCAGTACATTTTCCTCGATATCTAATGGAACTATAGGCTCGAACCATGTACGGAAACTGTTTTTTGGAACATTATCCTTTATGATTTGCAAGCATTTAGCCCATATCTCTTCACACCTTTTCGCCATTTATATTTATATTTTTAATTTACATTATCTTAATAAGCATTGCAAGTTTTCACCTTTTTTTCGAAGAAAAAAACATAATTACTCTTGTTTTTTAACTTCTTTCTATTAAGCAAACACTATTTTTTACATACTAAATACAGTATTCAACTAATACAATAGACTAACAATCAAATCATTATAAAACTTAGTATACCTTTTCCACATCTTGCTTAGTGCCTAACTTTACAAGTCATAAAAATAGTAATAAATATCTGTACTCAAAACATTTCTTTGTTTTTTTTTGTTTTTTTTAATTTGGTGGTAATAAAAGCAACAATATCAGTCAATAATAAGCTTTATTTCTATTATTAGTTTGAATCAAAGATCGTATTATTATGAATATCAGATACTTGAAAAGAAAAAGAAAAAAAATATGATTTTTCAATAAAATTGGACCTTATTTAAAGCAGTAGAATATAATACAAATTCTAGAGATTCACAACTATTTTTGTCCAGTTTCAACAACTCCTGACTCATGATTAAGTTCCGAACCTCCTAAAGAGTGAGGTATTGTAAAAATAATCAGCATACCCAAAGAGGCAATTACCAATATCCATTTTCTATCTTTCCGTATATTCAACAACAATGCAATAATCCAAGCTACAAAAACAATTAGCGTTTTATTATCAGTAAAATCTGCACCTACAGGCCAACCTGTCCAAAATTCTCCAAAAGCAAATTTCTGCATCAATGGACCAAGTATAAAACCTCCAACAAAAAGAAATATCATAGTAAGATAAGTCATTCTCTTGTAATTACCTTTCTTAAAGAGTATCATAAATAATACAGACATACTAAAAAGCATAGCAAGTAACATTGCTATTACATGAGGTATAAGTACTCCTAAAGGCACTTTTCCCTTAAATCTAATAATTGCAGGGGTGTTTTCACTGGACCAAAATGTTTTTCCATTTTTTAAAAGCACAACATAGTACCTTAATTTGCCAGCCGGTGGCTGATCAGGTAAGTTTGTGCAATAAAAACCACTCTGTTTTGTCATAATTACAGAATCCTCGACAAAACTTCCAGGGTATTTGCTATAAACTAAAACTACACTATCAAATAATTCAGAAACCGGTATTTCAACATTATCATCAGCACCAATCGTTGCTGATCTCCTAAGTTTCATTGTATAAGAAGAATCGCCAGGAATAGATTTTATATTTAATGGATATGTAGGACCACTTTTTCTTTGATAATATGACGCTAAAAGTGTTACTAAAACTGCTAAAATCCAAACTAATGTTTTTTTCATGCCCTTTGAATAATATTAAAACTGAATATCTAACTCTATTGTTTCGCCTTCTCTAATCACTTGAGCTTTAACTTTATCTCCAGGATTAAACTCAGACATAACATGCATATATTCATATATGCCGGATACTTTACTTTCACCGAGTTGAACTATTTTGTCTCCTTTTACAAATCCTGTACGATCAGCAACTCCTCCAGGAGTAACACCATCAACAATAAGTCCATCAGTTGCTCTCGAAGCCATGTCAGGCATTATTCCAAGTTTCACCTTCATACTATTGCCATGCCTAGCCCCCTGACCTTGCTTGATTTGATTAAAAGTTAAATCTGGATCTGCTGCTGCAAAATCATTAATGATTTTTACAGAAAGTACTGCTATTTGATGTAATCCTCTAAAATTTATCTTATCTACATCATCATCTGGAGTATGATAATCGCCATGCATACCTGTTGTAAAAAACAAAACAGGGATTTTCTCCGAATAAAATGATGCCTGATCGGAACCACTGAATCCACCACCACCAAGATTAAGCTTTAGAGTATCAGAATTAAATCTATTCAGTAAAGAATCGAACTCCGTTGCAGTTGTAGCACCAAGTACTGACAAACCGTCTTCACCAAGCCTTCCAACCATATCGAAATTAACCATCATTTTAATTTTCTGAATTTCAGAAGGTAAATTATTAACAAAATACCGACTACCCAATAAACCTTGTTCTTCTGCACCAAATAACACAAAAGCAATATTCATATCTGGTTTATGCACAGAATAATACTCTGCTAACATTAAGACTACAGCAACACCTGAAGCATTATCATCTGCACCATTATGAATCTCTCTAAGCTCAGGAGCTCTCGAGCCTGAACCCTTTCCACCGTAACCAAGATGATCATAATGAGCACCGATAATCATCCAATCACTTGAATTTTCAACTGTTATTAATGAAACAACATTAAAAGTAGTCGTTTCCAACATATCAATTTTTAAATTCAAATCAATTTTTAGCAGATTCTCATTTGTCTCAATAAAATCATAAAGGGACTCATTATAAAATTTACCAGAGTATCCAGTATTATTTGCAAGTTCGACCAATGCTTCACGTCCAACTTGTATAACAGGAATGCTAAGTCTAGAAACAGACCTGTTAAAAGTAAATGAATAATATTCTGAATCTATTGCTAAATCATTGTCAGCCACTATAATTAGCGCCTTACCTCCGCGTTCCACAGTTAAAAGTCCCAATTCAATCAGATCCTTATAATCAGGAATGCTTCCAGAGGCATTAGTCAATCTATAAAGAGCGCAAGAATTTTCTAGTATTAAAGAAGTATCCTTAATATCTTTAACATAAACAATATCAAAATGATTATCAACGTCGGCAGAGAAGCTCAATGGTTGGTAATTATTATCAGGTATAAGCTCTACTCCATTTATTTTAACTAAAGATCCCGAGTTTAATTTTAATCCATTTATAATATTAAACTCCTGAGTGTAATCAAGAGCTCCTTGTTTTAAACCATAAGCTTTGAATTTATCCGCGATATATACAGCTGATTTTTCATCCCCATCTGTCCCTGGAAATCTCCCTGCTAGCTCATCAGAAGCAAGATAGTTTAAAGCAGAATAGCCGGTATTATAATCTTGTCCAACACTAGTCTGAAAGAAAAATACAAGAAAAAATATTATTAAAAATCCAAATTTCACCATATTAATATTTGTTTTATAAATCTGTTTAAATGTGCAACCAAAATCGAAACTAGTTTCTTCGGGTATTGTTCTCTAATTACTAGCTTTCATTAATTTCAGCAACAAAAATGTTTCTTCTTTTATTTACTGTAAGTGTCCATTCTGGTTCATTAATAACAACACGACTTGCTCCTGAAACACTAGTAATAGATAGTACATAATCAGTATAATCAAGAGGTTTATTATTAATTCTAAGCACTTTTTTATTATAAACCACAGCACTGTCTCCACTTTCGATTATTGTTTCTGATACTGATCCGTCGCTAGACTTGCAGAAAATTGCAACATTTTGGTCTGTGTTATTTTTAACATAAAATGAATTATCGACAACAAGTACTCCAGTGAGAATAAACACACATGAGATCGCGAACAAAATCCAAAGTATTATTTTAAAATTTTTCTTCATTTACACTAAATTATGTAACTAAGATAATATCTAATTATCTGCTAAATATTGCATTTTAGCTAAATTTATTAAAAATTAATTGTAATTTTAGGCATAAAATAAATGTTAAACAAGCGATTAGTTGGGAATAATGAAAACAATATGTGTGTTTTGCAGCTCAAGTGAAGACCTGAGAGAAGAATATTATGAACTTGCTAGAGTATTAGCATTACAGATTGCTGAAAAGAAATATAAGATATTACATGGTGCTGGCACGATTGGTTTAATGGGCGTTTTAATGAAAACAGCGGCTGCAAATGGAGTCAAGGTTATTGGTGTTGTACCACAGCGTCTAAACAGGGAAAACATAGTTTCTGATGAATTTCAAGAGCTTATTATTACTACAGATATGAAAGAACGAAAGGAATATATGAGACAAAATTCCGATGCTTTCATAACTTTGCCCGGTGGTTTTGGAACACTTGAAGAACTAATGGAAACGATTACACTAAAACAGTTAAAATATCACTCCAAACCAATAGTGATTATAAATCACAATGGATTTTATGACAATTTAATTGCACTATTTGATGTTTTTTACAAAGAACACTTCACAAATAAATTATATCGCAATCTATATTATATATGTAAGACTCCTGCCGAAGCGATAAAATATATCGAAGAATATAGTCCAAAAAATATTTATGACAAATATTTACGCGAATAGTGATTAACAAGAAATCTTAACTATTATGAAAAATCCTTTTCCACAGGAGATTTATCTACAAAGAACTCGTAAACGTGAAACCGATGTTAGAGGTGATTTTTTTAGAGATCAGACTGCAATAATTCACTCTACTCCATTTCGTAGACTTAAAAACAAAACACAGGTGTTTTTTGCACCTGAGAATGATCATATTTGCACCAGAATTGAACATGTTTTGCATGTCGCGACAATAGCTGCTACTATATGCAAAGGACTCAACACTCATGGTTGGGATCTTGATATCGACATGGCATACGCCATTGGACTAGGTCATGATCTAGGACACACTCCATTTGGTCATGCTGGTGAAATGGCTCTCAATAAAATCCTTGGTGGAAACAATGCATTTGTTCACGAAGTAAATTCGTACAGACAGGTACAATATTTAGCCAATAAAGGCAAAGGTCTAAACCTTTGCTATGGCGTAAAAGATGGTATTATATGCCATAATGGAGAAAAAGATGAACAAATAATTAAACCTTCAAATGTTCTTAATAAACTCGATACAATTAAAAACCGCAAAGTCATACCTACTTCTTATGAAGGCTGTATAATGAGATTTTCAGATAAAATAGCATATCTTGGAAGAGATATTGAAGATGCTTTTGTTGCCGGATTTATCACGGACCATGATATTCCAACAGATGTGAAAAACATGCTCGGTGACCGCAATGGGCAAATAATTCATACTCTTATTATTGATATAATTAACAATTCTGCAGATAAGGATACTGTAGGCTTTTCGGACGACACCTACGAAATGGTCACAAAATTAAAACACTTTAATTACAAAAACATATATGGACACCCAGAATTACGGAAATATGATGTTTTCTGTGACAGAATTATTATTACTCTTTTCGACTATCTCTTTAACATGCTTTCAAAATATGGATTTGACTTTGAGAAATACTCCGAATCTGATATTGAATTAGAAAAGAATTTTGGTGATTATTTAAGAGGATTAAACGATTTCTATCAACAAAGCAAGGATGATTTTAAACAAATTGTAACTGACTATATTTCAGGAATGACCGATCCTTATGCCCTAGAGTCGATAAAACAAATAACAATTCCCAAACCCAT
>CAZUQY010000053.1:0-13179 GCA_964622935.1 uncultured Bacteroidales bacterium
CCTTTTAAAAGATGGAAATGTATATTTTATAAATTACAATTAATCTTCCTTATGAGGGAAAATTTCGAACTGACTGAAGAAAAAGTTAGCTTCAATCAGTGCATTTTCGTCAGAATCGGATCCATGAATAGCATTTTCTTGAACTGATAATGCGAATTTTTTTCGAATTGTACCTGCATCTGCATTTTCAGGATTTGTATTCCCTATAAGCTTTCTAAATTCTTGAACAGCATTTTCCTTTTGCAAAACTGCAGCAAGCACAGGACCTGAAGACATAAAGAAAACCAATTCATCATAGAACGATCTATCTTTGTGTATCGCATAAAATCTTTCAGCTTGCTCTCTTGAAAGCCTGGTCATTTTCATTGCGATTACAGAAAATCCTGCTAAATCAATTTCATGCAAGATTGGGACAAGTTTTCCAATTTTAACCGCTGTGGGTTTAATCATAGTAAATGTAAATTCTCCGAGATTCATATAAGGAAATATTAGAAATTAAACAATAGGCCAAAAGACCCAACAATTAACCCTACTAATATATTGATAATTTTCATAATTAAAAAGCTTTTTTTCGATTCTGCTAAAAGAGGAAGTGACCCATGTCCATCTTGCACTATACTACTAGCTAACAGCACACTAAACGGCACAACACCCTGAATAAACAAAATCACAAAGACAAGATGTGGACCTGACTGAGGAATTGTCCCAAGCAAAACCGCAATTAATAGAATGAAAAACATGTTATTATATATCCATGGTCCGACATCGAAATTATGAAGCAATAGATTAATAACTATTAAAGTTCCAGCAACCCAAAGAAATATTTTTAAAAGATGCTTCTTTATCACATGATTAATAAGATGTTGTTTTACAAAATGCTCAGGTGTGAATAGAATAATAATCAGAGCAAATATTGCACTAATAATAATTGTTAATTTCACCCAATCTACATTATTACTATGGCTATGCTCGTCACTATGCACTTCATCATGATGTTCTTGTTCACTATGTTCAGACTCCATATGATTATGACTCACATCAGATTCATTACTCTGTAGATCATCAATTTCAACTAATTCAGAAGTATTTTTATCAGGAAGACTAAATATCAATTTATCAGAATGACTATGTCCTATCCAGCCTGTAAAGCTTAAAGTAATCACTGTACCAACAATAAAAACTAATAATAATCTACGTGGTAAGAATGAGAAATTTTTAAATGAAAATAAACCAGTTTTATTTTCTGCACAGTGTTCTTTGTGAATATCAAATGAAAACTTATGCTTTTCAGCAAAATTTTTATTTTTCAATACTTTATCAACCAAAATTCCTACTGCAAAAGCAATAACACCAAGAATACCAAAAATCAGTAATGCATTTTTTGGCATCCAAGCTAACATGAAGTATGCCTCATCGCCAGATGTAGCAATCATTGTAGCAACCAAGGCGCCAAAAGTCAATAATCTGTGAGTATAGAGTGAAACAGCTGTAAAGGTTCCCATGCAGCCTGGAATTAGTCCTAGCAAGGTTCCAGTAATAACTTGCACATAAATATTTTGACCAAGTTTTTTTGATAACTGTCCTCTTGTCAATACATTTATAAACTCGATAAGGAGCATCATCACAATTACAAAACTTGTAATCATTAATGTTTCCTGCACAATCCCCTTCCAATTCACATTAAAAAACTCCATAAACTTAAATACAAACTAATCTTCATTTTGTTCAAACTCCTCAACTGAAACTGCAATAATTTCTATCCTTCTTTCTCTTGAAGCTGCCGGACTAAATATTGAATTACGTGGATCATTCGGGTCATCGCTAACTTTACCATCAGATAAAGTCTTTCCAAATGCGACAAACTCATATTCAATCATGCCTGAATCTATATATTGTCTAAAAATGCCACCTTCCCATTCATAAAAGTAATTAACAAGGCTTGAAATACGTCGTTTTGCAAGATTATTATTATATTCAACTGTATTTAATGGACTGGTATAGCCCTTAATTGTGATAATGATTTTCTGCCCACTTAAAAGTAGCTCTTTCATTAAATTGGTAAATTCAAGCAGTTTGTTATAATTTTCTTGGACATAGTAGGAAAAGTAATAATCTACACTATCAACAGCCTCTATCCTTTCCGCTTTTGGTATGCCCTTAGAATATTTTGAACGATACTCTTCTTGTCTATCCATATAGTCAAAATAAGTTACCGAATAATTCAAACTGGTTACAGTATCCCATGAGTTTGGAACTGGTTCATCATTGTGGAAATATAGAGCAATCGGAACTAGTAATTTAGTTCTTGAAGTCAGCAACTCTATCTTTTGTTCTTCGATTACAGTTTCGTCAATAACTTTATCTAATTCATGATAAAATAAATCATTACAACAAGACTGATGTTCTCGTGCAAAAGAAGATTTTCGATTACTAGACAAGAACGCAACATACGAATTGGGATATATCTTATAATAAAAATCATTTTGTGCAGAATTCAACGGATAACCAAGATTTGTTAGACTATCCCAAACTCTAAAATTACCTTTCATAGAGAAAATATCATACCCCCCCATATTCTGATACCAATCAGAGCTAAAATAAAGAAGTGAATCTCTCGTATTATAAAATGGTGTAATTTCATTCCCTTGTGTATTAACCATCGATGTAGTATCAAAGAAATCCAAGAATCGAGTATCTTCAAAAAACGGTCTTCCAAGATTTCGTACATATCCCCATGAATTATCATGTAATATTTCACAATAATATAGATCATAACCTCCTTCTCCACCAAGACGATCAGAAGACCAAATTAAAATGTCTGTTTTCTCCTCACGCTCTGCTAAAAAAGGATGTGTTGAGTTTGACTTCGGATAATTAATTACATCTGGTAATTTTTCTGCTTGTCCCCAACTATCTTCATTAAAGAAAGACCTATATATGTAAGTATTTCCCCCAATAAAATAGTCTGATATTGTGAAATATACAGTATTACCGTCAGTTGTAAAATGCGGATTTGAAACATCAAATTGATCATTATTTAATATAGAATCAAAAAGTTCTGATTTCCTATTAACGTCAAAAAAATCTACACCGTACAGCCTTGATTTATAATCCTTTAATGAATCTTTTATAGGTTTTATTGAAGCAAATACTAATATAGAATCATTAAGAATTCCAGAAGAAAAATCACTAAATACCGAATTAATAGAAGAATCACACTGCACAACATTAATTCCATTTGGGTTGTTAAACATTTGCCAGGCAAACTCACAATTTAAAAGTTCATCTTTAGCTTTTATAACAAATATATTTAAGCTGTCAATTGCATTTATCTCTAAGTACTTCTGAAAAAAATACTGCGCTTTAATAAATTCCTCATCCGCCTTCAACATTTCAGCATAAAAATACACCGACTCAGGATATTTTTCAGGGATTCTATCTGCAAGGTATCTGTACTGATTTGCTGCTCTAATATAATCATTATCAAGTCGGTATGCCTCTCCAGCTTTCCACACAACATCATACATTTTTTGATTATATTTCAATGCTTCTTCATACATTTTAGCAGCACCATAATAATTTTTCTGTTCAAAAGCTTTATCTCCTGAAGCGATATAATTAGCAATCTCCTTATCCTGCGAAAACGCAGAAAAGCAGAAAATAGACAATAATATATAAAGGTATAGGCTTTTCATTTATCAAATAAAATCTGGACATTTACGATAATCAGGAGCTTCGAAAGGTCGAGGTTTTAAGAAAATGTATATGAGCGAAAACTCCACCCCTCCTTTGCCTCTACTTATAGTTGATAATCCGGAAAGATTTATATCGTAGTTTATCATAAATTTTGCATTATGATATTTAAACCCGAAACAAATGATCCCAGCATCTCTAGCACGTAAAATAGTTCCAAAATAAATAGATTGCAAACTAACAGGGTTGTAATCTAATCTACCAAGCACTCCTACATTTATCTCAGTATATTTTTGTTGAAACAAGCCTAAAAACATTGGTTCAACATAAAAATCATCTTTAATGTGATATTCTCCTTCAAGATTAATACTCCACTTAACAGGCAAATATGAATCTGAATTTTCATTAAAACTTTTACCAGGAGTTGTGATATGTGAAACTGACAAACCAAGATTTATTTTATAAAGAGTATCTTGAGTAAATAAAAAATTAACTCCTAAGCCTACATCAGCATAATTAAGCCTATCAAAAGTCCACGATTCACCACTGGGTAAAGATTCATCATATTGTTCACCTGAATATTGTTCACCAAAATAAAAATTATTAAAATTGATTCCATGCATAACATATCCAGCATTAAAGCCGAATCCCATACGCAAATCATATTTTTTTAATAAGGGATATGAAAATGCTCCAGATAGGTAAAACTGATTAGTACCTAAATGTCCATCTCCTGCAATATCATTATTTATTATTAAGCCTAATCCTGCAATTGATTTTTCAACGAACAAATCACTAAATGAAGCATCGACAGAACCAGCAATTGTTCGATAAGCATTTGTAAAACTAAGCCATTGATTTTTATTATTCAATACAAACCTGTAATCACCTTGAAAATTACCAGTATTTGCAGGATTAGTATAAAGTGGTGCTGAGAAAAACTGACTAAAATGGATATCCTGTGCTTTCAGAGTAGTCAGCGACAATCCGATTAGCAGCAAAAAAACTATTACAGGTTTCCATTTCATAGCACGACATTTCAAGGTAAAAATACGAAAAATATTTATATTAACAATATTAGTCATGCAAAATTGTACTTATTGTCGGTGCCTTCGAGACGAGCTTCGTACCTCTGCTTCTCCTCAAGCACCTTCAAATCGAGACGTCCGCCAGTAGGCGGACTCCTCAGGCACCTTCACTCCTCAGTCACCTATGTTATGTAATGCAATATAATGTAGGTGGCTGAGGAGAAGCGAGGTACGAGCTTCGTCTCGAAGCCCCGGTTTATTAAAAAATCACTGTTTTTGTAAAAAAAATACTTTTGAAAGGATATATGTACATATTAGAATGTGCCGATGGAAGTTTCTATACTGGTAGCACAAAAAACCTTGATAGAAGAATCGCACAGCATTCAGCAGGAGAAGGAGCCAATCATACATCAAAACACTTACCTGTAAAACTTGTATATTACGAAGAATACAGTCGTATTGATTGGGCATTCAATAGAGAAAAACAAGTACAAGGTTGGAATAGAAAAAAGAAAATTGCACTTACTAAAGGACACATGGATGATTTGCCAGAATTGGCTAAGCCTTATCGATTCCGGTGACTTCGAGACGTCCGCCAATAGGCGGACTCCTCAGTCACCTTCAAATCGAGATATTTCGACCGGTGGCTTCGAGACATTTCGGCTTAACCGAAACCCTCAACCACCTTCACTCCTCAGTCACCTATGTTATTATGAAAAATAATGATAGGTGACTGAGAAGTCCACTTTTTAGCATCTACGAGATATCCCCAAGTGGCTGAGGGATTTCGATTTTTTATCGAAATTGTCTCGAAGCCACCTAAATAGATACACAATCAAAATTCTTATTCCAGTTTTAATTATTTATTATAAATTTGCATCAATGGAATTTATAAAACAATACTGGAAAAAAGCTCTATTCGCGATTTTACTTCTATCGCTGTTTATTCCGTTGACAGTAAAGACATTTAACCTTTTTAGCGAAGAACCTCTCGGCGGCGTAACTATTGAAACTGAAAAGCCAATTTTAAATGACAGCACCTGGTTTCAAGGTCTATATCAGGAACAACAAGAAAAGTACATTAACGAGAACATGGGCATGCATAACACGTTAATTCGACTTAATAACCAAATTAATTTTAGCCTCTATAAAAAGACTAGTGCAAAAAAAGTTGTAATTGGAAAAGAGAATTACATTTTTGAAAATAATTACATCTCTGCGACTACAGGGGCGGATTTTGTTGGTAATGATAAAATAAACTCTTTGACAAATCAAGCAAAAGAGTGTCAGGACATTCTAGATAATATGTCAATTAAATTGTTATTTGTTTTTGCACCAGGGAAAGCAACATATTTTAGCGAATACATTCCTGATCAATTCCTAACCGACGATAATAATATTACAACAAATTATCATGAACTTGTTGAAAGTTGTCAAACCAAAGGATTAAACTTTATTGACTTCAACTCTTGGTTTTTAAAAATGAAAGACACAACAAGTTACCCACTATTTCCAAAAGCGGGAATTCACTGGACAACTTATGGAATGTATCTTTCTGCCGATAGTATTATTAAAAAAATAGAATCAGATATTTCAAAAGACATTCCTGAATTATTACTATCTGATATTGAAATCAGTGAAGAACAAAGAGGTAACGAGTATGATCTTGGGAACCTTCTAAATCTTTTATATCCAATAAAAACGTATGAGTTAGCTTACCCTAAATTTGGTTATAAGCAAACAGATAGATATCGTCCAAAAGTATTAGTTATTGGCGACAGCTTTTATTGGAGTCTGTATTACAGTGGTATTCCTTCCAACATTTTTAACTGTCTCGAATTCTGGTATTATAGTAGCAAATATTACAATGACGGAACAGATAAGCCTCAAGCAGAGGTTAAAGACATCGACATTTTAAGCGAGATTAGCAAATTTGAGTATATCATAATTCTTCAAACAGACGGAGGGTTAAATAATTTTGGGTTTGGGTTCTTCAACAAAATAATTAAGGCACAAAATAATCCAGATAAGACTTCAGATATTCAAGAATATATCGATAAGATTTCCAATGATCCTAAATGGATGATACAGATAAAAGAAAAAGCAAAACAAAGGAGAATCTCCGTAGAAGAGATGATAGAAATAGATGCTGAATACATGTACAATCAAGACAATGAAATATCTACCCAATAATAATCAGGTATATCCTAAATAAAACACTTAATACACAAATCTAATTTTCGTTTTCACAAAACTGCAGGATATCTATTGCAGTCCTAAGCAATTGCTCATCAAACCAATAACCAGACTTTTCACACTGATTAATCCAATAAATAACGTTTTTAAAGTTTGTTACAGCAATTTTGGTTTGCGCTCTCAACTCACGCACATTTTCAGTCTGAACTATTTTCTGAACTGCACAAGTTCCATTAATTGTTGAAGATAATACCCTAACCGCAATTGGTTTCTTTCCATTTAAAATAAGTTCGTTATACAAATCAATTACCTCAAGTGTAAATACACAGGATTTTTTAAGAATATTAATATTTAAATTGTTGAACATTTGGTAAGTTTTTGACTTTATACAAGATAGTCAATCTTAATGACAAATGCAAACAATTCATCAAAAAACTCACAAAAAACTTCTACGACTTACCAGCGACAACTATAACGATTTCACCTTTAACAGTTTTATCAGTATACAACTCAATTAGTTCTTCAATAGTTCCTCTTTTGGTTTCTTCATAAAACTTCGAAATTTCTCTTGAAACAGATACAATTCTATCCTCTCCAAGATATTCTTTAAAAAGCTCTAAAGTTTTAACCAATCTGAATGGGGATTCGTAGAATATCATGGTTCTATCTTCGTCCACTAAAGCTTGCATTTTTTTATTCCTACCTTTTTTGGGAGGTAAAAAGCCTTCGAAACAAAATCTATCAGAAGGAAGACCAGAAACAGCTAAGGCTGGAATCAAAGCAGTAGCTCCAGGCAAACATTCGATATCGACACCTTTACTAACACATGTTTTTACTAATAGGAATCCAGGGTCTGAGACAGAAGGAGTCCCTGCATCTGAAATAAGAGCAAAAGATTCTCCTGCAAGTATTCTTTCAGCTATATGATCAACTGACTTATGTTCGTTAAACTTATGATGACTAAACATTTTGGTTTTTATTTTAAAGTGTTTTAGTAAAAACCCTGAGGTTCGGGTATCTTCGGCAAGAATGTAATCTACCTCCTTTAGTATTCTAATAGCTCTAAAGGTCATATCTTCTAGATTGCCTATTGGTGTAGGAACCAAATAAAGTTTACTCATATCTATCTACAAAATTTATTAGCAAATTAAACAAGGCATCATATCCTGTAAAAGTAAGAGTTCCTGGCTTATCTTTGGGATGATGGTAATAAGTTTTTCCTCCCATTGTATAGATAAAAACAGCCGGGATTCCGATTGCATGAAATGGGTAGTGGTCACTATTTGCTGCTTCTCCCCTCGCCTTCATCACTGTAAAACATTCTTTTTCTATATTGATTTCCTCAAACAAGTTCCAAATTTCTTTATAATCCGGGTTTGCACCATTAACAATAGTTATTCCATCATCTCCTGTACCAACCATATCAAGATTGATTACCATTTTAATTTTTGTAAGGTCGAACAAAGGCGACGTTACATATTTAATGGAACCCAATAAACCGGCTTCTTCACCAGCAAAAAGCATAAAAGCAATCGAATAATCAGGCTGATTTTCCGAATAATATTCAGCTAGATCCAAAACCATTGAAGTACCGCTAGCATTATCTTGTGCGCCTGGTATGTAGACTTTTCTACCCATACTCCCTAAGTGATCATAATGAGCAGTAAACACAACAAAATCGTCTGTTTTACCTTGAATATAACCTATTACATTTTTTGCCTCAAAAGAATCTATTAATTTTGCTTTAACTTTAAGTTTGAGCGATTTAGATTCTCTAGGGTAAGATTCTCTTTTTATTTTAATAACAGGATATGGCTGCTGAAAAGAACGAACTGCCCACATCAAATTCTCAGGAATCAATTCGACAATACCTCCAAAAAAATGGTTTAATCTCATGATATTGATATAAAAAACCTTAATCCCTTTATTCTCAGTCTGTGCATAATCAATTACAAACATTTTATCAGAATAATCTGATTCCGAAATGGTTTTGAGGAATGCTATAGTATCGTTAAGCAGAGTTGAATCAGGTAAAAAGAGTTCATATGTTTCGCTAAGAGTTGGAGTCGCTGGTCCTATCAAATAATCAATACCAGGTTTGAGTTTTTCTCCATCGATATTAACTTCAAGACTACCGGGAAATGTATTTACATCGAATTCAAAACTCTGAAAATAATCTTTACTAAAAGATTGCAATCCAATATCATTCATTTCTTTAGCAAGATAATCTGCAGCTTTGCCACAACCATTCTTCACATATCCCCTACCATTAAGTTTTGGTGATGATAAATATTCTACTCTCAATAATGTTGTTTCCTGATTTTGTGCAAATACATCAATAGAAAAATACTGACACAAAATTAAACAGATGATTAATACAAAATTTTTCTTCATTATCATTATACTATAAATACTTTCTTCTTACAATACTTGCAAAATTCAAAACAGTTTCCTGTGAATAATCCCAATCAAAGTTTCCTAACAAAAAAGTTTCAGCTTCACCAAAACTATTCATTGCATTTAGTTGATTTATTGTTTGTTCAAAAAGTTCATTATTACCTCCAAAGAGTTCCCGAATATACAAGAACCTATCTCCAATTCCAATAGCAGCTTTAATATCTGTAATGGGTTTCTGACTAATTCTGCTGGCAACATCATTTGTCGCAGATTTGTCAGCCAATCTTTCATTCAAAGATGTTTTATTTTGCCCTAATTGCTCACCCACTGTTTTAACTCCGCCATTTGATGATGATATATTTCCACTACCAAAAAGATTTTGCTGTTTGGGTATGGAAATCTCTTCAATAACTTTCTCTTCAACAGGAGTTTCCTCAACTATAGTTTCTTGTTCCTCTATTTCATCTGCAAATTCAATAATATCCTCATTTAGAGCCTCTACAACAACAGTTTCTGCAGGTTTTTCAACTACAATTGGGTCTTCTTTCTTTATTGTTTCGGGTTTTATTTTCGAATCATCGAATTGCAAACTATTTATAATTACATACAAGTCTCTTAAATCCTGTAAAACGATATCCTTTTCTATCAAGCTAAAATCATCATTCTCTAAATTTTCGATCAAAGAATTTACATTTTTTATTTTTTCTTTTATTGATAATATCTTTTCCATGCAGAATAATTTTCTAAATTTGTAATAATTAATTTTTACAAAATTAGAAAAAATATTCAGAATGTTTCTTGAACAACCGAGAAAAGGTGAACCAAAAAAAGGATGGATAGAAGTCATCGCTGGTTCGATGTTTTCAGGCAAAACGGAAGAGCTCATACGAAGACTAAGACGAGCAGAATTTGCAAAGCAAAATGTTGAGATATTTAAACCCAGTATAGATGTACGTTATAGTGAAGAAGAAGTGGTTTCACATAATGCGACATCAATACGTTCGACACCAGTTCCTTCGTCTTCAAACATTTTACTATTAGTAGGAGATGTTGATGTTGTTGGAATCGACGAAGCCCAATTTTTTGATAGTGGCATAACCGATGTTTGTGTCCAACTTGCAAATCAAGGAATTAGAGTTATCGCAGCTGGTCTTGACATGGATTTCGCAGGTCGTCCTTTTGGACCTATGCCAGCACTTTTTGCAGTTGCAGAATATGTATCTAAAGTACATGCCGTTTGCATGCATTGTGGCGATCTTGCTCAATACAGTCATAGAAAATCTGCAAGTGGAGACGTTGTTCTACTAGGAGAAAAAGACATATACGAACCTCTTTGTAGAAAATGCTACAACGAAGTAAATAGAAAATAATAAGCGAGCCATGATGGCATGATAAAATACAAACTAATAGATATAGAAAAAAAACTGAATGGAAAGTTCTTTGGGAATCCGAAAAACGAATTCAGCAGACTATTAACAGATAGTCGTAAAACTGTATCTTTTCATGAAAGCCTTTTTATTTCAATATCAGGAGAACAGCACGATGGTCACAAGTACATCTCTGAGCTTTATAAAAACGGCGTTCGTTCTTTTATAATTAGTCAGAAATTAGAAATTGAGAAATATCCGGAAGCTTCTTTCCTACAAGTAGAAAATTGTGTCAAAGCTTTACAAAAACTATCATTTATAAATAGATCAAAATACAAGAATCCTCTAATAGCCATTACTGGTAGCAATGGAAAAACTATTGTAAAAGAATGGCTTTTTCATTTACTCTCACCTACATACAATATAACTAGAAGTCCAAAAAGTTATAATTCACAAATAGGAGTTCCACTTTCATTATGGCTGATTGATAAAAATACTGAACTTGCAATAATTGAAGCAGGTATATCCCAACCAGGTGAAATGGAAAAACTTGAAACTATCATCAAACCTGATATTGGGATATTAACAAATATAGGATCTGCTCATCAAAGTAATTTCTCTGATTACGAACAAAAGCTAGAAGAAAAAAGTAAACTTTTCAAAGACTGTAAATCTATTATTTGCAATATTGATTACAAATCACATAAAAACACTAATTCGAATTACTTCACATGGTCAGATAGTAAAAAAGAAGCAAATATTTTTGTCAACAGTAAGAAAGTGATTAATGACCAAACAAAGCTACAACTTACATATAATAATGATGAGTATTTTTTTAACATTCCATTCACCGACAATGGATCAATTGAGAATGCAATAACTTGTTTTTGCTCCTTATGTCTTTTATATAAGAGCCCAGATAGAAACACACTTAAACGTTTTGAAGCTCTTCCTCAAATAAAAATGAGACTAGAAACAATTGATGCTGTCAATAACAGTATACTCATTAACGACACATATAATTCAGATATAAATTCTCTAGAAATTGCTTTAGACTATCTAAATCAAAAAAAAGCTAACAAATCTTCTGTTCTTATCATGTCGGACATATTACAAAATTCGACTAATTTACAAAGTTTCTACAAAGACTTGAGCTCACTCATAAAAGAAAAAAAAATTGAAAAATTTATAGGTGTGGGACAAGAGTTATCCAAACATAAAACCTTATTTGGCAGCAATGCTATTTTTCATGCTAGCACTAGCGATTTTTTAGACAATCTGAGTTATACCGATTTTGACAAATGCACTATATTACTAAAAGGTGCCAGAGAATTTAGGTTTGAAGAAATTTCTAAAAAATTTCAGGCAAAATCACATGAGTCTTATCTTGAAACGAACATGAATCTAATGCGTGAAAACTTAATGTATTTCCATTCCATTATTCATCATGAAACCAAGATAATGGCAATGGTGAAAGCTTTTTCTTATGGCAGTGGCTATAGAGAGATTTCAGCATTTTTACAACATAATCGAATTGATTATCTGGCAGTTGCATATACAGACGAAGGTATTGAACTCAGGAATGCAGGCATTTACACACCTATTATGGTGATGAATCCATCAGCAAAAGATTTCAGAAAAATGACGGAATATAATCTTGAACCTGAAATTTATTCACTAGCATTACTAAAACAACTAAAGAAAGAACTCAGCACAACAAAAGACAATAGTTTCCCGATTCATATCAAAATAAACACTGGCATGAATCGTCTTGGATTTAACAGTATTGACATTCCAGAACTCTGTAGCATTATAAAAGATTGTAAAAAGATAGAAATCAAAAGTATTTTCTCTCATCTTGTTGGTAGTGATGATAAAAAACATGATTCCTACACCCACGAACAGATAAATGCTTTTGAAGAAATATATTCTCAAATAGTAAAAGTGATTGAAACAAAACCATGGAGACATATTTTAAACTCTGCAGGAATCAATAGATTTCCAGAATACCAATATGAGATGGTTCGCCTTGGTATAGGATTATATGGTTTAATGCCAGAGCTTTCAGACAAACTACATCAAGTATCTGAATTCAAATCTATCATTTCACAAATTCACAATGTAAAAAAAGGAGAAAGTATTGGTTATAATCGATCAGGCATAGTTAATAAGAATAGTCTAATTGCAACCATCCCTGTGGGATACGCAGATGGTCTTGACAGAAGACTTGGCAATGGGAACTGGTATTTTATTATTAATGGAGAGAAAGCTTATACAATTGGTGATATTTGTATGGATATGTGTATGATTGACATAAGCGAAATAAAAGCGTCTGAAGATGACGAGGTAATAATTTTTGGACATCAAAATAACATCCTAATGATGTCCAAATCACTTAAAACAATACCATATGAAGTGATTACTGGAATATCACAACGAGTTAAACGAATTTACACTGAAGAATAAAATACTATGAACACTAAATTATTGAGACATCT
>CAZUQY010000054.1:0-13110 GCA_964622935.1 uncultured Bacteroidales bacterium
TGAAATATCAACTATTATCCCATTTCCAACAACTTGTCCTGCAAGAGAAGTTCCAGCTGCTCGTGGAATTATACTCATTTTGTTGGAACGGGCATAATTTAGAACTTTGCTAATATCACTTTTGTTTGCAGGGATGCACACTGCTGTCGGATGCTCACGATATGCTGACGCATCTGTAGCATAGAGTGTTAGGTGCGTTTTGTCTGTATATAAGTCACCTGTTATTTTTGTTCGAAGACTCTCAAAATCAAGCATAAATACAATTCAAAATATTATTTGCAAAGATATTTATTTTAAATAAAAATACAATTTAATTATTGTACAGATGTGTTGTTAATCAAGCTTTAGAAAGTATTTTAAATATTTATTAAGAGATTGTTTTAATAAAATTGCTTTTTAAAATTTTAGTTAAAACTTAAAATGTCTATTTTCGTAGAAAATATTATATGAGATTCAAAGAGGCAATAGCAATTTTTCTTAAAGGAATTGGCATGGGAGCTGCCAACGTTGTGCCGGGTGTTTCTGGTGGAACAATTGCGTTAATAACCGGAATTTTTGAAAGACTAATTGATGCAATAAAGTCATTTAACTTAAAAGCATTAAAACTGTTGTTTAAGTTTAAAATTAAAGAATTGCTCGAATATATAGATTTCTGGTTTTTGGTTTCTTTATTTTTGGGAGTTGCTGTTGCTATATTGAGTGTCGCAAAACTATTCGAATATTTGTTTGAATATTATCCGGTTTATATTTGGTCGTTCTTTTTTGGATTAGTTCTGGCTTCAGTTTATTTTGTGGGAAAAGAAATTCAAAAATGGCATTTTACTGTTATCTTAAGCTTTATAATTGGCGCTATTGTTGCAGTTTTGATATCAGTGCTTAGTCCGGCAGGTGAAAATGATGCGTTTATTTATCTTTTTCTTTGTGGGCTAGTTGCTGCATGTAGCATGATTCTCCCTGGTCTTAGTGGGTCTTTTGTACTAATCTTATTGGGGAATTATCAATTGGTAATGATTGATTCAGTAACTAATCTTGACATAAGTGTTTTACTGCCGGTTGTTATTGGTGCTTTGGTTGGAATTCTTGGATTTTCACATTTGCTCTCTTGGGTATTTAAAAAATATAGAAATCAAACAATCGGGTTGCTAACCGGATTTGTGCTTGGATCTGTTATGATATTATGGCCTTGGAAAACACAGATTATGGCAGTTTTTGGAAAAAAAACTAAGCTTGTAGGTTATGACTGGTATTTGCCCGAAATAAATGCACAGTTTTTTATTGCTGTTGGAATTATTATTTTTGGTATTTTTACTATATGGTTAATGGAAAAAATGGCCAATAAATTTAAAGAAAAGGAAATTTAATATGAGAGAATTTGGATTGATAGGATATCCTCTAGAACATGCATATTCGCAGAAGTATTTCACCGATAAATTTGAAAAGGAAGGAATAACTGATGCTAAATATAAACTCTTTTCAATTAATGAAATATCTAAACTTAGAAATATTATAGTCAGTCATCCCAAGCTTGTAGGACTTAATATTACCACTCCATACAAAGAACTTGTAATTCCATTTCTTGACGAGATTGACAAAACAATTCTGAAATTAGGAACTGTTAATACTGTAAAAATTTTCAGGGATGGACAAAGTTATAGGTTAAAGGGGTATAATACTGATGTGGCCGGACTTGATAAAACTTTTGATATGCTGGATCTTCCAATTAATACTAAGGCTTTGATTTTAGGTAGTGGAGGATCAGGAAAAACTCTTGCTTATATATTGAAAAGACGTGGAATCGAATATAAGAATGTTTCTCGTGAACCAAAAAACCTTGAGCAATTGCCTTATAATAAATTGACGGAGTCGGTATTAAAACATCATAATTTGATAATCAATGCAAGTCCGGTTGGAATGTTTCCAAATGTTACAAATGCCCCAAATATCCCATATAATTTTATTACAAGCAATCACATTTGCCTTGATTTAGTTTATAATCCGGAAGAGACAATGTTTCTAAAAAAATGTAAAGAGCAAGGGGCAGTAACGGTTAATGGTCTTACAATGCTCTTTGAACAGGCAGATAAAGCATGGGAGGTATGGAATCGTGATGATTGTTAATTGATTTATTCAAGGTTTAATAAGATTTCTAAAGCATCTTCAAAGTTTTCACCACAAAATGTTTTATCAGGCATATAATTTTTACATACTTTTGGCCGTTCGGGAGAATTAAAAATTTTACAGCTATTGTTATTATCAAGATTGATACAACGTGTGTTTGCAGGTTTGCCATTGGGCATGCCGGGTATAGGACTTGATATTGATGGCGCGATACAGCAAGCACCACACATTCTACATTTCATAATAATTAGTTTTTATCTGTCACATCCTATATCTTATGTAATTTAACCATTTGTCTTAGGTTATATGGTGATGTTAAAATTATAACTTTCTTATTGTTGTGTAATTCTTCTAAGTCTAAATCTATATCTGCAACTAGTCTCGTATAAGTGGTATTATTAAGCAAATCTGTTATCACTTTTATAGCGTTATTTTGTGATGATTTTAAAATAAAATAAACAATATTATTGAGTGACGAAATTAATTATATTTTTAATCCCTTGTTCAAGTTCACTTTTTTCTCGGGCAACATTTATTCTTATATAATCTTTCCATTCTTCGCCAAAGTGTTGTCCAGGAATTATTGCAGTCTTGTATTCATCATATAAATTTAATCCAAAATCCAATCCATTTGAGTATTTGTCAGGGAGTTTTGCCCAAACGAAGTAACCTCCATCAACATTATTACAAGTAAACCCATTTTTGTTTAGTTCATTTGTGCAAATCGTCATATTTTCGATAATGATTTTCTTTATTTCATTAATATAATCTATATAGTTGCAGGTGTTGAGGTATTTTGCAAGAGCTTGTTGTAAAGGAGCAGGGCTTGATAGTCCAATATAATCATGTATATATGAAATGTTATCATGATGTTTTTGGTTGCAAAAGAAATAACCGATTCTCCAACCTGTGATTGAAAATTTCTTCGAAAAACTATTTGTGTAAAATATGTATTCACTGATGTTTTCTATTGGATAATAGGGCTTTTCGTTTATATAAAGGTCTTTGTAAACTGCATCAATAATTAGATATACTTTATTGCTATTACAGTATTCGCAAAGAAATCTGAATTCTTTTTCAGGAATAATTCTTCCATAAGGATTGCCAGGAGATGCTAAGAAAATTAGATTAATATTATTTTCCTGGACTGTTTTATCAAAACTATCTTTATCTAAATAGGAGTCTTTTTCTGTTGGTATTGTAATTAGATTATTATTAAAAATTTTAGGTAAATGGATATATGACTCATATGCTGGAGAGAATGCTAAAGCGTTGAGCTTATTGTTTTTAATTCTATTAAGGTATGTGTAAATAAGAGAAATTGCTTCTGTTG
Source organism: uncultured Bacteroidales bacterium (assembly GCA_964622935.1). Lineage (GTDB taxonomy): Bacteria > Bacteroidota > Bacteroidia > Bacteroidales > ML635J-15 > Bact-19. The sequence continues at coordinate 3,452 of CAZUQY010000054.1, forward strand.
CTCCATTGGTAATAAATAATGAAGTGTCATTACTTTTTTTAGGGTACATTTTAAGAATCTCTTCTCGTAATTGTAGATTTCCCGGTCCTGGAGCGTATTGATGACATTTGGAATTGATTTCGCTTGAAAGAATTTCAATAAGTTCTTTTGGAGGATCAAAACCTGGAATGCCTTGAGCAAGGTTTATACCGCCGTATGTTTTTACTTTGTTGCTGAAATAACTTATTAGTGAGCCTGTTATTATTTCGCTATTGTCAGTCATTTTTATTTGTGGTAAGATTTTATTACTTCCTCAGAAACAACATCAATATCTAAAACGACAAAACCATCAATGGAGTAATTAAAGTCGGGGTCTACATTAAAATCAACAATTTTTCCTCCTAACGAAAGATATTTTTTTATTAGAACTGGCATTCCCATATGGTGCAAATCAATATCTCTTACCAATCTGTCAATTAGTGATAAATCATTACCTAAGGTTTCTAAAATCACTTCATGGTGGTGGTTTAGTGTGTATTTATATGGAGTTTTGCATTTCATCATTTTGCTTAACTCAGGCCACATGTGATTTCTTTTTAAGTACTCAATGAGTATGGTTTTTGAATTATCGGAATATAGGTTTGAAATACTTGCAGGACCAATTAAGTATTTGTATTGAGGATACTTTTGTGTTACATGATAAATCCCTTTCCATAATAGGAAAAGTGGTAAAGGTTTACGTTGATATTCGGAAACAATAAAAGACCTTCCCATTTCCAATGATTTCTGAATGTAAGGTTTGAATTCGTCACTAAATGTGAATAAAGAATTAATATAGAATCCTGCTAAGCCATGCTTCTCCAATATTTCTTCACCCATTCCAATTCTATAAGCACCAACAAGGGATTCATTGTTTTCATCCCAGATAAAAAGGTGATTATAGTATGAATCGTATTCATCAAAATCACAGTCTCTTCCTGTGCCTTCTCCAACCTCACGGAAAGTAATTTCACGTAATCTGGATATTTCAGTGAAAATTAATGGTATTGAATTTGCTTCAGCAAAAAAGCATAAATAATTATCAGTCTGAAAGAGTAGACTTTCGGATTTTAATAATTCGATTTCTGTTAAAAGTCTTTCCTTACTTACTGGTTCGATGGTCTGTTTATATTCAATTATTTTTTCTTTATGAGAGTTTGAGAGAACACAATCATCAGCAAGACAGTAGGTTTTTGCTTTTAGAATTTTGCCTAATGTGTTTTTATCTTCAATTGATTTAATCGTTTTAGTATTTAATTGTCCACTTAATCGAATATAGATATTTTGGTTCTTTTTTCTGAGGAATTCTCGAGGAAGCATAGCTGTTCGTAACACAGGGTTAATTTTTCCCAAAAAATGAAACAGATTGCTATTTTGTCCAGAAATATAACCCGAAATTACTGGAACTCCGGTAGTAGTTATAAATTTCATGGTGTTTGTATGCCATTCTTTGTCTTCAATAATTTTTGATTTACCATATCGTGTAGAAACTTCGCCTGCTGGTAAAATACACACAGGATGACCGTTTTCAATATGCTTATACATTTCTTTTAATCCATTCAGGCTTGAAAATGCATCTTTGCGTGACTCAAAAGGATTTACTTGAGATAAGAATGGAGCGACAGGTTCTATTCTGCTGAGAAGAAAGTTTGCAATAAATTTTGTGTCAGGTCTCACTTGATGAATTGTTTGCATAATAGCAAGTGCATCAACTCCTCCATAAGGATGATTAAAGAGAATCACAAAAGCTCCTGTTTCAGGAATGTTATGGATATCACTTTTAGGAACAATTATTTTATTATTATTAGAATCAAGACAGTTTTTGCAAAATTCTAGAGCATCATTTGAGTAATTTCGATTATAGTATTTGTTTAATTTATTAAGGCTAAAAACACGCATAAGCAACCTAGAAGTGATTTTTCCAAAGAAACCCTTAAGTTTTAATCCTTTGCGTAAATCATTTGAGCTTACAAGTATGTGTTCGGTTTTGTGCATTGTTATTTTTCAGAATACAAATATGCATTAATTACTCATAAAAAGAAAGATTTTTTGTAATTAATTTATAAGAAAGTCTTTTGTTTTAATGAACTTTATTATAGCAAATTTTAGTTTACTTATTTGATCTTAGGAACGGAACATATATTAAAAAAAGTATGAATCCTGAAATAAAAATGATAATGCCAGTAAGCATAAATGCCGTATGTAATGTGTAGATATCTGCAACCCAGCCAATCATTGGACCAAAACAGGCAAAAAGAATACGGATTACAAAGTTTCTAACTGATAAAACGGTAGCTCTGATTTCAGGTTCACATAACTGGTTTATATAGTCCTTAAGAACTGGAGTTGCAATGCCTCTAAAAAGATAAAACAACCAAATGATAAAGAAAACAATTTTAAGATCTGTAGAGCCCAAAAAAATGTAAGACCCACTAATGACAAAAAGTATTAGAAATAGTGTCAATATTTTCCCCATTTTTTTTTCAAACTTATACGCAAATATCGTCGAAATTCCAACAGTTAGATTTAGTACTGACCACGCAATCCCAATTTGATATTCAGAGAAGTTTTGTACATCTTTCAGATATGCTTGAAGAAACCATGCCATTGAAAGAGTTGCACATCCAATTACTGCTGAAAAGAAAATGTTAATTGACAATTGACGTGATTTGAAAAGAGATGTTTTTACAATTGAAATGATGTTTGACCACGCATTTGATCTTACAATCTTTACTCTATAAGGTTCATGAAGCATTATTGCTGCCGGTATAGCTATAAAAGCAATTCCTGTTTGCCAGTAAAATGGCGTGCGGAGACTTATTTCGGCTAAAAAACCACCAGCTATTGCTGCAAGAGTTTCCGCAAAATTGCCAATTGATAATACCCTTCCTTCGTATTTTACGTATTTGTTTTCGTTTCCTGATATTTTAAGGCTATCGTAAAGTAATGCTGAATCACTTCCACTGATGAAGCTTTGACCAATTCCAAGTATTAATTCTGCAAATAAAAATCCGTAAAATCCATAACTGAAACTGTAAATGGCAAAGCCTAGAGTTCCAAGTATTGCACCCAATATTATTGTGTTTTTTCTTCCCCAAACATCAGCAAGATAACCCGATGGTATTTCAAGTATTATTATTGCAATAGAATATATTGCCTGTAGTGTTAAAACATCTCGTAGACTTAATCCATTCTCTTGATAAAACAACACAATTATTGGCATATAAAGCATAAACCATTTGGCAATCTTTACAAAGTAAAGCAAGCTTATGTTCTTTGTCACTGTGCTCATTTGTGCAATTTTGCACAAAGATATAAAAACCTTGTAATTTAGGTGGAATTATTGAAAAACGAGACATTATTAGTGATATATTTTAAATATTAGTTTTGGGGTTTGAGAATTTCCATATTGTTAAAAAGTAATAAAATAATGAATCTAGAGGATCAGGAATTTAAATCTAAATAATTACCTTTGTCATTCAGTAAGGTGATTATTATGGATTTCGAAAATATTATAAACGACCTAAGTAAAAAAATATACAAACCTGTGTATCTTTTTTATGGTGAGGAGTCTTATTTTATTGATGAGCTGACAAATTATATTTCAAAAAATGTTTTAAGCGAAGCAGAAAGATCATTTAATCAGACTATAGTTTATGGGAAAGATGCAAATGTAGTTGATGTTATTGAAATGTCACGAAGGTTTCCTATGATGGCTAATCTTCAGGTAATTATTGTAAAAGAAGCACAGGATTTAAAGAAGTTCAAGGATATTGAAGTTTATGTTAAAAATCCACTTAAATCAACACTGCTCGTTTTTAGTTTTAAAAACACTAAAACTGTTGACAAGCGAACCAAAGTAATTTCTCTGATTTCTAAGCATGGTGTTATTTTCGAATCAAAAAAATTATATGAAAGAGATGTTTACACATGGGTTACTTCAACTCTTTCAAAAGAAAATTTGACCATTCACCCTGAAGCTCTAAGATTGTTATATGAAAGTATTGGAGCCGATTTAACAAGAATTTCCAGCGAGATAAAAAAACTACTAATTACTATGCCAGAAGATATTGTCCAAATTCAGAAGGATGATGTAGCAAAGAACATAGAAGTTAATCGTGATTTTAATATTTTTGAATTGCAAAAAGCTCTGAGCTTTAAAGATAAAACCAAGGTTTATAAAATTGTTGATTATTTTGTTAAGGATTCTAAAAATAACCCTCTTATAGCAAATGTGCCAAGGCTTTTTGACTATTTTAAGAAGGTTATTTTATATCATGGACTAGCTGATAAAAGCAGGAATAATGCAGCTTCAGTTTTGGGTGTTAATCCATATTTTGTTGAAGAGTATCGAACTGCAGCTCAAAATTATAGTTTGGCAAAACTTATCAATATTGTTTCATATCTTAGAGAGACTGATGTTAAACTTAAGGGAATTGGTGCAGTTAGTCCAAAAGACTCAGACCTATCCAAAGAACTATTTTATAAGATATTGCATTAATGGGAAGTATAATCATAATTATTATTGTAATAACAGGTGTTATAACCTACATGTCTTGGAAAAACCAGGATTTGTTTAACAAGTTATTATTTTCTCCTTATATAATAATTCGTAAAAAGCAATATTACCGATTGTTGACTCATGGTTTTGTACATGCGAATTGGGCTCATGTTATTGTTAACATGTTGGTTTTTTGGTCATTTGGCTCGAATTTAATTCAGTATTTTGACATCTTTTGGGATAAGACTGGAAAGCTTATTTTTGTCATCTTTTATTTGCTTTCGATTATAGTTTCTTCATTATATAGTTTTGCAAAATATAAGGACAATCCTAGTTATTCTGCAGTTGGAGCATCTGGAGCGACATCTGCAATTGTTTTTGCTTCAATTTTTTTCGATCCATGGAATATGGTTTACTTTTTTGGAGTGATTCCAATACCCGGGGTGCTTTTTGGATTTATGTATCTGGTTTACTCTTATAAAATGTCGAAAAAAGGGACAGATAATATTGGTCATGATGCTCATTTTTGGGGTGCAGTTTTCGGATTCTTTTTCCCACTTATATTAAAACCAGAATTGTTTACTTATTTTATTCACAGAATAATTGATTTTCCGTTATGATAAAAGCCGTTTTTCTGGATAGAGATGGGGTAATCAATTATGAGCCTGGTAGTTATACGTGTTCAGCGGAAGATTTTATAATTAATGATGGTGTTGGTGAAGCTGTTAAAAGGTTTAAAGAGAATGATTTTTTGGTTATTGTAATTTCAAATCAAGGAGGCATTGCGAAAGGATTATACGCAAAAGAAGATGTTATGCAAATGCATGTGAAATTTTGCGAATATCTAAAAGAATATAATGCAAGTGTAGATGATTTCTACTTTTGCCCCCATCACCAATCAACTGGGAAATGTTTGTGCCGTAAGCCAGAAAATCTTTTACTGGAAAAAGCTATTGCAGTATATAATATAGATCCTAAGAAATCATTTTTTATAGGGGATAGTGAAAGAGATATTGAAGCTGCTGAAAAGTCTGGTGTTATAGGAATCTTAGTTAAGTCAAATGAAAATTTGACATTAGTTTGTAAACGAATTTTAAACTTTTGATATATGGCTAAGTATCTGATGTTAAATGGTAGAATCTTACCGACAGCCTCTCCATGTCTTTTTAGCGACAATAGAGGTTTGAAATTTGGTGATTCATTTAGCCATGTTATCAGAGGTAATTCATCAAAAGCATTTTTACTTAAGCAGAATTTTGAATTCATAGTTCATGCTATGAGTAAAATGAAAATGGAAAAACCAGTTTTGTTTAAAAAGCCAGTTTTTGCAACTGATATCGAATTGCTATTACAGAAGAATAGAATTTATAAAGGTTTTGTGGCATATGTAACAGTGTTTAGAAATGCTTCAACAGATAAAATTGCCAGAGATAATTCAGTTTCGATTATGATTGTGGTTGAAAAACATACCGAGGAGTGGTTTGTATTGAATAAGCGTGGGTTGAGGCTGGATGTAATAAAATCTTTTAAAGTACCGGAGTTTATAATAAGCAATAATATTTCGCCGGTTTTAAGCGAAGAATTTTTTTTTAATAATCAAGATATAGCAAAAGTTGATAATGCATGGGTTTTAACGGATGATAATAAGATTCTACTTAGAACATTAGATTCAGATTTGTTTTTTGTTAAAGATGATAAAATAATTATTCCAAAAAGGAATGGATTTGATTCTATCAGTATTTTTTCTTGGTTTTTGAACTCTTTAGCTAAAGATTCAGGATTCCAGATTTACAAAGCAGATGTTACTGAAGATGATTTAGCCAATTTTGATGAAATATTCATAGCAAATCCCGCTGATGGGTTAAAATGGGTATTGGCATATAAGGAAAAAAGGTATTTCCACAGGGTTTCTGAAAAACTATTAACGGAGTTAAATGATAACCTTCAAATGAACTATTAATTAATCAAATTTATTTAGTTTATGGTATTCAATTAAATTGTTAAGAGGGTCATTGATAAAAATCACATTATTAAATCCATACTTTCTGGCAATTGGCTCTAAAAGCTCTCGAAAATTAATTGCAATACTTCCACAGAATCCTAGATTGTATTGATTACAGTTTTTGTAAATCAATACATATTTTTCAAAAAATCGTTCAAGAGAGATGTTTACAACCTCCTGAAGCTGAGGTTCATTGATGTGTTGTTTAATAAAAAGACAAAAACTTGCAAGAAATCTGTTTGGATGAGGATTACTGTATACTGCTGATAAAATCGAAGTGTGATCTTCTCCTGTTTCATCTTTAATTTTGTTTGTGATTTCTTCGCTAAATCGTTTTTCTAAATAAATTTTAGCAAACATCTTTCCTATATATGCCCCGCTACCTTCGTCGCCAAGAATGTAACCTAATGAGATTGCATTTTTTGCAATAGAGGTGCCATTGTATATGCATGAATTTGTTCCTGTTCCAATTATTCCAGCAATTCCAGTGTCGTTTTTAAATATCGAACGCGCAGCGCCAAGCATATCGGAAAAGACTCTTATGCTTGCATTAAAGAAATACTCCTGAAGTCCATTTCTAAGGTGCTGAAAATTATCTTCTTTTCCACAGCCTGATCCGTAAAAAAAAACTTTTTCAACAAGCAATGGGTCAAACTTCGATGAATAGTTTTCTGCAATCGAAGAAATAATTCGTTGTTTGGTAACAAAGTATGGATTAAGTCCAATTGTTTTGAATTCGGAAATTTTATTACCATCCAAATCTGTAATTATCCAATTGGTTTTGGTTGAACCACTATCAGCAAAAACGTACATTTGATGTCTTTTTTTGACAAATTTAATTAATAATTCTAAATTATACTAATAATATTTTATTATCAAAACTTGGTTTAGATGGATGTTTTTTTATATTTTAATAAATATTTGTTTGAATTGTAAAATAAGATTAGTATTTTTACGTAGACAAAAACCAAAAATTATCGCTATGTTACTGACTATTGATTCTTGGTGGGCTTCTATGGAGCTTTTGGAGAAAATATACTGGGCGTTTGCTCTACCTTTTAGTGCAGTGTTTTTAATTCAATTAATCATTACATTAATTGGAGCTGGAGGAGATGGTGATGTTGAGGCTACGGGAGATGCAGATTTTGATGTAGATTCAGATGTTGGAATTGGATTTCAGTTTATTACAATAAGAAATTTCATTGCATTTTTTACCATCTTTGGATGGACAGGTATTGCATGTATTGATGCAGGACTTGGCAAGGGAATGATTATTTTTCTTTCCATTGTTGCAGGTATGTTAATGATGTTATTGATGGCAACCTTATTTTATCTTATTAGTAAACTTACAGAATCAGGGACAATGAAAATGGATTCTGCGGTTGGTAAAACTGCAACAGTATATTTGCGAATACCTGCTGCAAAGTCTGGTGCTGGTAAGGTTCAAGTTAACATCCAAGGAGTTAAAACACTTGATGCTATGAGTAATCATACAGAGGATATTAAATCTGGTAGTTTAGTTAAAATTGTTGCTATTGAAGGTGGAAATATGTTAATAGTTGAATTATTATAATGTAAAAATTTAGAATTATGGGAGAATATTTTTTAATAATTGTTGCAGTAGTAGTGTTTTTTGTATTTGCACTATTAATTACATTTTTTAGACGCTATAAAAGATGTCCATCGGATCATATTTTAGTAATTTATGGTAAGGTTGGAAAAGTAAATGCCGAAGCTCGTTCTGCGAAGTGTATTCATGGTGGTGCTGCTTTTATTTGGCCGGTAATTCAGGATTATGATTTTCTTGATTTAAAACCATTCTCAATTGAAATTAATCTTAGAAGTGCTTTGTCAAAACAGAATATACGTGTTGATGTCCCATCTCGTTTTACAGTTGGTATCAGTACTGAACCAGGCATAATGAACAATGCTGCTGAAAGACTTTTAGGTCTTAGTCAACAGGATATTAGTAAGCTTGCTGAAGACATACTTTTTGGTCAGTTGCGTTTAGTTGTAGCCACAATGGATATTGAGGAAATTAACTCTAACAGAGATAAATTCCTAGAAGCTGTATCTTCAAATGTTGAGGCTGAGTTGAAAAAGATAGGTCTTAAACTTATCAACGTTAACGTTACTGACTTAAATGACGAGTCTGGATATATTATCGCTCTTGGTAAAGAGGCTGCTGCAAAAGCAGTCAATGATGCTAAGAAATCTGTTGCTGAGAAAAACAGAGATGGTGAAATTGGTCAGGCAGAAGCTGAAAAAGATCAGAGAGTTAAAGTTGCTGATGCTATTGCTTATGCAAAAATTGGTGAGGCTAATGCTAATAAAGAAGAACGTGTTAAGACATCTGAAGCTGATTCTATTGCAGTAGAAGGTGAAAATATTGCTAAAGTTACAATTGCTAATTCAAATGCAACTCGTCGTGAACAAGAGGCTGAAGCAGAGCGTTTAGCAATTACTGCTGAAAAAGTTAAAAGAGCAAAAGCTCTTGAAGATGCTTATGCAGCTGAAAAAAATGCTGAGGAAATCCGTGCGCATAGAGATAATGCTACTCAATATGCTAACGTTGTTGTTCCTACTGAAATTGATAGACAAAAAATCGAAATCGCTGCTGATGCTATTGCTGAGCAAACAAGACGTATTGCGAAAGGTGATGCAGATGCGATTTATTTGAAAATGCAAGCTGAAGGTAAAGGTATGTTTGAAATCCTTAGTAAACAAGCCGAAGGTTTTGATAAGATTGTTAAAGCAGCAGGTGATAACTCTAGAGATGCCGTTCTATTAATGATTGCAGATAAACTTCCAGAAATTGTTAAATCTCAGGTTGAGGCAATTAAAAATCTTAAAATTGATAAGGTTACCGTTTGGGATAATATGGGAGGTGGTAAAGGAGATGGTACTCCAACAACTGCGAAATTCTTATCCGGTATGCTTGGCGCTGTACCACCATTTAATGATATCTTTAAAATGGCCGGTATGGAAATTCCAGATTATCTTAAAGGTAAACCAACTGAAGGAAAAAATGAAGGTGGAGAACCACCAGTTTTTGAAACCGAAGAAGTTTAATTAGAAGAATAATATAATAAATTAAAAAGAATGCCCGCTTTCAAGTGGGTGTTTTTTTATGTTATT
>CAZUQY010000055.1:0-13095 GCA_964622935.1 uncultured Bacteroidales bacterium
AAAAATGGGTAGTTTTCTTTCTGACACTAACTAATGTTTTTATTTTCCTTCAGTATTGTGATGACGGTAAACAATGGGTTGTTGCAATAAAGGACAGTCAATACTATGGTTATGGTTTTGTTGATGAAATTACTGACTTGTCAACTGAAGAATTAATTGATGCAATAACTCCCTATCCTGTTAACAGGGATGTTCATCAAATAATACGCACATATTTAAAAACAAAGAGGAATTATAAGTTGTTGGAATATTAATGCTGTAATTTTTCTGAGGGTTAAAATAAAAGAAAAAAGACTGTTTGTGGAACAGTCTTTTTAAGCTTACTAAGACATATAAGGGATGTAGAAAAGTGAGTTGGGGGACAACTCAAAAAAAATCTTTATCCACATTTTGAATATCCGCAATCTGAGCAAATAACACAGCCGTCTTGGTAGACAAGAGTGTCTTCCATGTTACAGCCTGGACATTTATCACCTTTTTTAGAGGCTTTTGTTCCGTTTGGTATATATTTGCGTAATGCTCTTTCAACACCATTTTTCCATGTGTTGATATTATCGCTATCGAGTTCGAGAGAAGAAACAAGTTCTACTGCTTTGTCTATTGACATTCCATGACGTAAAACACCTGAAATTAATTTTGCATAATTCCAGTAAGTTTTATCAAATGTATGTGACAAGCCTTCGAAAGTTGTCATATAACCATATTTGTTTTTGTATTGGAAGTCATATCTAGATGATTCGTCTTCGAAACGCATTTTTATAATTTGACCATTGTCAATTGTTGTTGGAATGTTAAGAACATCCTCTTCAACACGACCAGTAAATATTTCGTAAGGATTTCCATCCATTAAACCAATAAATGCAATCCATTTTTCTTTATTGTTTTGGAATCTTACGATATCAGCTTCTAGAACTTTGGGTCTTTTTAATTCAATATTTCTACGTGATTTCTCTTTATCATCGTGTGAAATAAGTACCCCATCGCGTGAACCTTCGCGATAAACAGTAATTCCTTTACAGCCAGATTTCCATGCTTCAAGATAGCATTCGCCTACAGTTTCTTCAGAAGCATTCTCAGGCATATTAATCGTTACACTAATACTATGGTCAATCCATTTTTGAATTGAACCTTGCATTTGTACTTTTGCTTTGTAGTCAATATCTTCTGCTGTTGCTTTATAATAAGGTGATTTTGCAATTAACTCATTAAGTTCTTTTGCGTCATAGTTCTTAACTTCTTCGACATTGTATTTGTTAACCTGTAACCAGGTAATAAATTTATGGTGAAACACATTGAATTCTTCCCACTTATCTCCTTGTTCATCAACAAAATCAACTCTAGATTCTGGATCGTTTGGATTTACTTTTCTACGACGCTTATAAAATGGTCTAAATACAGGCTCAATACCTGATGTTGTTTGAGTCATTAGGCTTGTAGTTCCTGTTGGTGCAATGGTTAGTAGAGAAATATTTCTTCTACCCCATTTTTCCATATCTTCCATAAGTTTAGGGTCGGCTTCTCTAATTCTGTTAATTAATGGGTTGTTTTTTTCTCTTTGTGCGTCGTAAATAGTGAAAAACCCACGCTCTTTTGCCATGGTTACAGAAGATCTGAATGCTTCGATAGCAAGAGTTTTATGTACTTCTGTTGCAAAATCTGTAGCAACTTCAGATCCGTATCTTAATCCTAATGCTGCTAGCATATCGCCTTCAGCTGTAATTCCTACACCAGTTCTGCGACCTTCTTCAGCCTTTTTCTTAATGTTTTCCCATAATTTCCTTTCAACTCTCTTGATTTCCATATCTTCAGGATCAGAATTGACTTTTACTAGAATACTATCAATTTTTTCTAATTCAAGATCGATAATATCATCCATGATTCTTTGTGCATAGCCAACATGCTCTGTGAATTTGTCAAAATTGAATTTAGCATTTTTTTGGAAAGGGTTGTCAACGTATGAATACAGATTGATAGCTAAAAGTCTACATGAATCATATGGACATAATGGAATTTCACCGCATGGATTAGTAGATACAGTCTTGTATCCTAAGTCTGCATAACAATCAGCAATAGACTCATTAATTATAGTGTCCCAGAATAAAATTCCTGGCTCAGCAGATTTCCATGCATTGTGAATAATCTTTTTCCACAATTTCTCAGGGTCGATCTCTTTTAAATATGTAGGGGCAGCATCTTCGACTGGATATTGTTGCATGAATTTCTCTTTATTTATAAGAGAATTCATGAAATCGTCAGTAATTTTAACTGATACATTTGCACTAGTAATTTTACCTTGTGATAATTTGGCGTCAATAAATTCTTCGCTATCTGGGTGTTTGATTGATACACTTAACATTAGAGCACCACGACGACCATCTTGAGCAACTTCACGAGTTGTGTTTGAGTATCTTTCCATGAAAGGAACAATTCCGGTTGAAGTTAAAGCAGAATTCTTCACCGGGGAACCTTTTGGACGTAAGTGTGACATGTCGTGTCCAACACCGCCTCTACGTTTCATCAATTGAACTTGCTCTTGATCAATTTTTAGAATCCCACCATATGAATCAGTAGTTTTACTGTGACCAATAACAAAACAGTTTGAGAGAGAAACAATTTGCATGTTATTTCCAATACCTGACATGGGACCTCCTTGAGGTACAATATATTTAAAGTCTTTTAGTAATCCATGAATTAATTCTTCTGACATTGGATTTTCGTACTTCTTTTCAATGCGATAAATTTCTCTTGTCAGGCGACGATGCATGTCGTCTGGTGTAAGTTCATATAAATTACCATCTGAATCTTTGAGAGCATACTTGTTTATCCATACTCTTGCTGCAAGTTGGTCTCCTCTAAAATATTCCTGACTAGCTAGCATGGCTTCTGAGTCAGAAAATGTTTTTCTTTTTACGTCTGCTTTTAATTCTTGTTCCTTCATTTTATCATTCAGATACATAATCCTACTTTAGTTTTGATGTTAATATTCTTATAATCTTTATTAGTTTAATATGTCTTTTCCCCACTAATTTAAAAATGCCTGAATAGTTTGGCAAATTTCGCATCATAAAACTATATCATTTTAACCAGAAAAAAACATTAGGTTATTAACACATAAAAGATTATAAAATAGCTGTATTTGTAATAGTCGTAAAATCAGACACTTAAATAAATGCAAGTGTTTTAGCAAAAAAAAAAATTAACCGCTCAACTACTGATTTTTTAAGGAATACAGATTTTTTAATTGTTTTTTTTAACAATGAACTGTTTAATTTATGGCATCAGGGTCGAAATTGACGGCATTGGTCTGAAAATCAATGACATATAATGCTTAAGTTGAAGTGGCTTCAAGAAAAAGTAATTAACAATTAATTAAAAATAAAATAGTCTTAGAAATGCTAAAATTCACCGATATTATGCATCTTATTGAAGATGTATTGCGTAGAGCCGGCAGATTGATTAATATGGGCTTTTGTTAAATTGCGTATTTCAACAACGCGGGAAGGGTCTTTCAAAAGCTCATTTGTTATATGTATTAAGTCAGGCTTCGATTTTATCGAAAATGCAGCCTTCAAATTTATCAAATCTACAGCTTCTTTGAACTTTTCGTAATTAGGCCCAAAAATTACAGGAATATTGTAAACTGCCGCCTCAAGTATGTTGTGAATCCCTTTACCAAATCCTCCACCTATATAGGCAATTGTTCCGTATCTGTAAAGCTTTGAAAGTAAGCCAATTGAATCTATAATGATAACTTTTGTGTCCTTTGGCAAGTCTCCATTTATTGATGAAAATCTGACAGCTCTCGGTATTATCAATGATTCTAGTGATTTTAGGTGTTTTTCAGTTATCTCATGTGGTGCAATAATAACTCGAAAGTTATCGTCCGATTCGTTTATCAATTCTGAAATTATTTCTTCATCTTCTGGCCAAGTGCTGCCACAGACTATATTTTTTCCCCCTAATGTGAATTTTTCAAGAATTTCGTTGTGATATTCCTCAGATGCAATCTGGACTACTCTATCTATTCTAGTATCGCCACATACACTTACTTTTGTAATTCCTGTTTTAGCTAAAATAGTTTTTGAGTTTTCATCTTGGACAAAGATATGCGCAAAGAAATACAAGCATTTGTGGTAAGCCTTACCAGCTCTTTTGAAAAAGATTTGATTTTTACGAAAGATCGCAGAAATAAGAAAAACTGGAATGTCTTTATTGTATAATTGCTTTAGAGTGTGATACCAGAATTCGTATTTGACAAAAAAAGCAAATTCTGGATTGATAATACTTATTAAATTTTTTGCGTTAGATTTTGTATCAAATGGCAAATAGCAGACAATATCAGCATATTCGTAATCCTTTCTGATATCATATCCACTTGGGCTGAAAAAACTTAAAACTATCTTATAATCTTTATAATCATTGTCGCTTTTGTATTTTTCAATCAAAGGTCTTCCTTGTTCAAACTCTCCTAATGAGGCACAATGAAACCAAATATATTTTTGATTAGGTTCAATTTGTTGCTTTAGCTTGGTTCTCCAATCTTTTCTACCATGAATCATTTTTGCTGCTTTCGAGTTGAAAAGCGATGCAATTCTTATTGCCAAAAAGTAGGTCCTTGTAGATAGAGTATAAAACAACATTATTAGTAATAATAGTATTTGTCAGGACTTTTTTTGTAGAGTGGAAGTATCCAGCCAGCTCTGATCCCTATTAGATAATCATGTTTTTCGGTATTGTCAGCTTCCATAGTGTCGAAGTTAATATCTCTGCGACTCATTGTCCATGCTTGATAAAATTCAACTCCTACATAGAAGTTAAGCGAGTTTTTATTGTCGAGATACTGGTATCCAAGAAATTCTCGTAAAGAAAGCCCATTTGTTAGTCGATCATAACCTTTTTTATAATCATCAAGTACAGGAGGAGTATTATTATCTTTATTTTCAATATGGATGTGATGTTGTAATAAACCTGCACCAACATTAAAAACAATTCCTGAATTTGGGTTTGGGGCCAATATAGGGAATACTTTTCCAAATTTTACTCCTGAATAAAATCCTCTTTCTGTTAATAAGATAGTTCCATATTCTCCGAATTCATTAATTATTTGACCAGATTCTGTCATTAGACCTTCAAGAATGCTAGTTCCATTATTAATTGTTCCTCCAAATAAATAACTTATTTCAAAACCTGCAGTCCAATTTGATTTGGACTTATAATTTAAACCAAGTCCGATAGTTGAATTATTCCCAAATCTTTCTGCCATATCGCCGCCAGGAAACTGAAAAGAATAATTTATTTCACACTGCCAGATGTTTATAGCGCTGTCCTTTATTTGTGCAAAACTGTTGTTTGCAATTAGTACAGTTAAAAATATCAGTATGATTCTTGAAATTTTCATGTCACAAAATTAATAAAAATAATGATACAATTTTAGTAACAGTATTTTCCTTGAAAAATTGTATTTAAGTAATAGAAAATAAAACATAGAAGCAGAGTTTTAATTATTATTAAATTTGCAAAAAAAACATGAGTAGCGAATTGATTTTTATTATCATTTTTTTCATTGTTGTTATTGGGTTCTTTTTTGAACAAATACTTGATTTTTTAAATGCTTCTTGGTTCAATAAACCAATACCTGACGAATTAAAGGATGTCTACGACTTTAATAAGTATAAAAAGCAGCAGCTGTACAAAACAGAGAATTATCGTTTTGGGATAATTAGTTCCTTGTTTAGTTTTGTTTTGATTGTACTTATGTTGTTGTTTAATGGCTTTGCATTTGTAGACGGACTGGTTGGTAATGTTACTGAACATTTCATTCTAAAACCAATTTTATTCTTTGCAGTATTGTTTCTTGCAATGGATTTTCTTTCAATGCCTTTTGTAATTTACGACACATTTGTAATCGAACACAAATACGGCTTTAACAAAACTACTCCCAAAATATTTATTTTAGATAAAATAAAATCATGGTTGTTAATGGGTATTATAGGTGGGGGAATTTTCTCTCTCATCATATATTTGTATGACCTTAATCCTGATTGGTTTTGGCTATTTGCTTGGATTGTTGTTGTTGCTTTTTCTGTGTTTATGAATATGTTCTATTCGGTTTTGATAGTGCCATTATTTAATAAACAAACACCGTTAGAAGAAGGCGAATTGCGTAGTGCAATTATGAATTTTGGAGAAAAAACAGGGTTTAATATTTCCAAAATATTTGTCATTGATGGTTCAAAAAGATCGACAAAAGCAAATGCTTATTTCAGTGGTTTGGGGCCTAAGAAACGGATTGTTTTGTATGATACTCTTATCAAAGAAATGACTACAGATGAGATTTTGGCAGTTCTGGCACACGAAATAGGTCATTATAAACATAAACATATTTATAAATCTTTGTTTGCTTCAATTATCGAAACCGGGTTTACATTGTTTGTTTTTGGTCTTTTTGTAGGCAGTGCTACTTTATCGCAGGCCCTAGGGGTTGATTCAGCAAGTTTTCATATTGCATTGATTGCTTTCGGAATTATATATAGTCCTTTGTCTTCAGTTATTGGAATTGTTTCGGCATTTTTGAGCCGTAAAGCTGAATATCAGGCAGATGATTTTGCCGCAAAATATGGTTTGGCTGAAAATCTGATTTCTGGGCTTAAAAAACTCAGTTCACAAAATATGAGTAATTTAACTCCTCATCCTTGGGTTGTGTTTGTTTCATATTCGCATCCTCCTGTATTGGATAGAGTTCGAAATTTAATGCTAAAAATCAAATAAGTCGTTTCAGGATTTGTCTTTATTTATTGACTTTCGGCTTCTTTAATATCATTTCGTGTTTACGTAAAACCGAATTTGCTAGTCCAACCATTGGTGGGCCAATGAATTTGCCGTTCTTTACAGCGACTCCTTTGCCTTGGGCTTGAGATTCTTTATATAATATTAGCATTTCTTGTGCATCTTCAACTTCTTGTGCGGTTGGAGAAAAGTAATCGTGAACAAGTTTTAGTTCTTTAGGATTAAGAACTAACATTCCTTCAAATCCAAGTTTCTTGGCAAGTTTTAAATTTACTTCTAAATCTTCTAAGTCGTGAACTTTAATATGTACTGTATCAATTGGAATTACACCAGTTGCACGTGCAGCCATAGCAATTAATGCGCGAGGTGAAAATATGCTAATATGTTCGTCGTCATGGATCCCTTGTAAATCTGTAACAAAGTCTTCGCAACCAAAAGCAATTGCTACAACTCTGCTTGATGCTTTGCATATTTCTTGAGCATTTAAAACGGCAGCAGTAGTTTCAATAAGTGGGATTAGCTTAAATGTACCTATTGGGATGTTTTTTTCGTATTCGATTGTTTCTAAAAGCTTGTCAATAAAATAAATATCATCGCCATGCTTTGCTTTTGGATACATAAATCCTGTAACACCATCAATACTAAGTTGATAAACATCTCTTAATAATTGACCACTTTCCCTGTCGTTTATTCGTGGGAAAACAAGATGGTTCTTAAATTTACCGGATTCAACCCATTGCTTTATTTTGTCTCTTGCAACCTGTTTGTTTTCTACTGGTTGCACAGAGTCTTCTATGTCGAGTAAAAGAACGTCTGCATCGGAACGAGATGCGGAATTTAAAAGGCGCTCATTATGTCCCGGAACAAACATTAAACTTCTCATTAGTTCTTTCATATCTCAGTTTTTTGTCAGTTTAAGTGATGTAATTAATTAGTTTGGACGCTTTTTAATCAGAACTTTTCTTTTGAATTTTAAAACATCTTCGTTGTTTTGATTATACGCCACTGATTCAACATAAATTATTCCACGGTCGTTTTTCGATTTTGATTCTCTACATTCAAGCACTTCAGTTCTGACGTAGATAGTATCATTAATAAAAACGGGAGCAATATGATCTATGTTTTCGTACATCAAATTTGCAATAGCTTTTCCGCTGATGTCTGGAACTGTTATTCCAACAGCTAGACTGAATACTAGAGGTCCGACAACAAGAATTTTTTTGTGTTGTTGTTTTGATGCATAATCAATATTAGTATGCAAAGGATGGTGGTTCATTGTTAAAAGCGAAAACAGATTGTTGTCACTCTCGAAAATTGTTTTGGATGCAGCATGTTTTATGATTTCTCCAACTGTAAATTCTTCAAAATATCGACCGATTTCAAAATTACTCATTTCAAATTTATTTAGATATGCGAATATAAATAAAATTAGCATAATTAAACACTTTTCAAATGAGAATAATCTCGAATAATAATCAAAATAATTTGTTTCATTATTCTTTTAGTTTCAATCAATTTACTAATTTTGAGGGATAAAATAATTGCCAATGTCTGAAAAATACAAAAAGATAGTTGAATTAGCCTGGGATAACAGGGACTTGTTAATTGACGTAGAAACTATTGAAGTTATACGAAGTGTAATTGGGATGCTTGATCGTGGAGAGATTCGCGTTGCTGAAAAAAATGATGATAAATGGGTTGTAAATAATTGGGTTAAGAAAGCAGTAATTCTATATTTTCCGATTCAGAAAATGACAAAAATGGAAGTTGGGATTTTTGAATATCATGATAAGATTCCATTAAAAAGCAATTATGATAAGCTAGGTGTTAGGGTAGTTCCTCATGCAGTAGCTCGCTATGGAGCTTTTCTTGCTTCGGGTGTGATAATGATGCCTTCTTATGTGAATATTGGTGCTTATGTTGACTCAAACACAATGGTTGACACTTGGGCAACTGTTGGTTCATGTGCACAGATTGGTAAAAACGTTCACCTTTCTGGTGGCGTTGGTATTGGTGGGGTATTAGAGCCTGTTCAGGCAGCTCCGGTAATTATTGAGGATGATTGTTTTATTGGTTCAAGATGTATTATTGTTGAAGGAGTACATATCGGTAAAGAAGCGGTTCTAGGGGCTAATGTAGTTATTACTGGCTCAACAAAAATATTTGACGTTTCAGGTAGCGACGTTATTGAATATAAAGGTTATGTGCCAGAACGATCTGTGGTTATACCAGGAACAATTCCTAAAAAGTTTCCGGCAGGTGAGTTTCAGGTTCCTTGTGCACTAATTATTGGAAAACGAAAAGAATCAACAAATAAAAAAACATCTCTTAACGATGCATTGAGAGAAAATGATGTAGCAGTGTAAAATAATAAAGGTTTAAATTTCGAACTCGGTCCCTGAGCGACTTGTGCTGATCTTAGTCGAAGTAAGTCGAAGGGTCGAATTTCGAACTCCAAACGATAAATATGAGAATAGGTTTCGACGCAAAACGCGCATATAGTAACAAAAGTGGTCTTGGAAATTACAGCAGAGACGTTATAAGATCTCTGCAGGATAATTATCCCGAGAATGAATATGTTTTGTTTAGTCCCGAAAAAGAAACCGAATTGCTGGAGTTAAAATATCAATTTAATTTAATTTCCCCCAAAGCATCATCAAAGGCTGGAAAATCATATTGGAGATCCTTTTCTATAACTAAGGACATTATTAATTCTAAGCTAGATATCTATCATGGTCTTAGTAATGAATTACCTTTTAGTATTGGCAAGGCTAATGTTAAAAAGATTGTAACAATTCATGACCTGATTTTTCTTGAGATTCCATCATTATATTCATATTTAGACAGGAAAATATATCTTAAGAAATTTGAACACGCATGTGAGATTGCTGATAAAATTATTGCAACAAGCCATCAGACAAAAAAAGATATTATTAAGCATTTTGGCACCAAAGACAGCAAAATTAAGGTAATATATCAGTCTTGTAATGAGAGATTTAAAATAAAGCATACAGAACAAAGTGCAAAGCAAATTTTAGATAAGTATAAAATTCCTGACAATTATATTCTTAATGTCGGAACAATTGAAACTAGAAAGAATGCATTAAATATCGTAAAGGCAATTTATTATTTTAATCTTGACATTTGTCTAGTTATTGTTGGTAGAAAAACGCCTTATTATAAACAAATAAAATCTTATGTTGATTCACATGAGATGCAAGATAGGGTGTTGGTTTTAGAAAATGTTTCAAACGAAGATCTGCCAGTAATTTATAAAAACAGTAGAATTTTTGTTTATCCATCTGTTTACGAAGGTTTTGGGATACCAATATTAGAAGCATTTAATTCGGGAATTCCTGTGATTACTTCAGATAATGGAAGCCCCGCTGAAATTGCAGGGGATGCTGCAATTCAGGTTGATTCATTAAATCCTAAAAGTATCGGAATCGCATTAAGATCTGTCCTTCAAAGCTCTGAATTGGCAAATGCATTGATAAGAGATGGATACAAGCGGGCTAAACTTTTTGACCAAGAAATTGTTAGTAAAAATATTATGAGTCTTTATAATAGTTTATGAAAGAGTTAATAGATGAGACAATAAAGGTATTAAAAAAATCTGGTGTAATTTTATATCCGACAGATACCATATGGGGTTTGGGCTGTGATGCGAATGATTCAAAGGCTGTATCTTCTATATATGGAATCAAGCAGCGCACAGAAACTAAAAGTATGCTTATTTTGGTAAACAGTATGGAAATGCTAGAAAATTATGTCGAATATGTTCCAGAAGTCGCATATCAGTTGATTGAGGCAGCAACTAGTCCTTTGACTATCATCTATCCAAAAGCCAAAAATCTTGCTAAAAATCTTGTCTCACCCGATGGTTCTATTGGTATTCGAATAGCTCAGTGTGAGTTTTGTCAAGGTTTAATTACAGCATACGGAAAACCTATTGTTTCTACATCTGCAAACATAGCCGGAAAAAAGAGTCCATTAGGGTTTTTTGACATCTCAAATGAAATTAAAATGGCGGCCGATTATATTGTACCTATTCATTTAGACGAATTTAGCCCTGCAAAAAGTTCGGATATCATCAGAATTCGGAATTCTGGCGAGTTTGACACTTTAAGATAATTATTAAAAAGAAAACTCCGGCAATCGTTTGGGAATGATTACCGGAGAAAAATTCAGACATTTTCAAAAAGTTACCGTTTAGCTAAAAACAAAATCCTTGCCAAAAATAATTTCCTTATATATTTGTACTTATATTTATGCAAAATCTTAAACAATATATTCGAGATTTAAAAGTGTCTTTATTGGCACTTTATGATGCTGATGAAGCAAGCTCGATTGCTAAATATTATATTCAAGAAAAATTGGCTTTGTCTTCTACTGATTTGATTATTAAAGGAGATGACATAATTCAATTGGAAATATATGATTTTCTTGAAAATGATGCTAAACGTTTACTGAGTGGCGAACCAGTTCAGTATATTACAAATTCTGCTTGGTTTTGTGACAGTAAGTTTTATGTTGACAAAAGTGTTTTAATCCCACGTCAGGAAACAGAAATACTAATACGTGAAATCGTAAAGTCAAATGAAACTAAAAAGAACCTCAATATTCTTGATATTGGAACAGGCTCTGGATGTATTTCTGTTAGTTTAAAAAAAGCAATGCCAGACTCTAATGTATATGCTGTTGATATTTCAGAAAATTCACTAGAAGTGGCATCAAAGAATGCAAGTGTTAATAGTGTGGACATTGTTTTCAATCAGTTCGATATTTTATCTGGGGAGAATTTTCCTTTTGATGAAAAGTTTGATGTCATTGTAAGCAATCCGCCCTATGTAACTGATTCTGAGAAAAAAGTAATGCATAAAAATGTGACTGAGTTTGAACCAGACATTGCTTTATTTGTCGGAGATGAAGACCCCTTGCTGTTTTACAGAGGAATTTTAAAAATTGCCAAGCATGCCTTAAAGAAAGGTGGTCAGATTTGGTTTGAAATAAATGAGAATTTTTCGGTTCAAATGATTAAACTATGTTCAGAAGAGGGTTTCCCCAAAAATAGCGTGATTCAAGACCTTAATAAAAAATCAAGATTTATTAAATCAATGAGATAATTTTGTATATTTGTTAAAACCAAAAACAATTGATTATGAAAAAAGCAATAATAATTAGCCTAATCGCGACTTTTGCCGTGTGTTTTTTTAGCTCATGTGAGCGTGAGAGTAGTGAAGATGTTAATCAGGATAGGATTTATGTAAGCTATGAAATGGTTTATCTTGAATCAACTGACATAACATATGCCAGAGCATCTTTCTTTTTTGGTAGCATTACTGGAACGAAACTAGAGTTGACAGATCCAAGTCAAGTAACTTGCAATGAGGATTTGTTAGGATTTAAATCAGCACTCGCATATTATGAAAAACAATACACCGGAATGCTAGATACCGGACAATTTGTCTTTACAAATACAGAGGGTACGACTTATTCAAATATGGCATATATAACAGAAATTGGACTTCCCGCAACACTTGATACAATTGTAAAAGGTAGCTCTTATGAACTGTTTTTTACTGGAAATGCTTTGGGAACCGGCGATGGCGTTTATGCATATATTGATGGAACTGGCGAAACTGATGGTATTAATGTTTATCAAAACACATCAGGAGCTACTTCAATTGTAATTCCTGCAACACAAACTGATAATCTTACCGTCGGAACAAATACTCTATATTTGAGAAAAAGACATGAAACAAGTCCTCAAGAATCTACAGAAGCTGGAGCTGTTTGTGCAGGTATTTATCAAACGGCAGAAGTTGAAATTCAAGTTAAGGAATAATCTTCTTATATCGTTACAATCTATATAGTAGAGTGGGACAATTGTCTCACTCTTTTTGTTTATAATAATGTGTGTTGTACAACATTAGTTCTAATTTGAAACGCGATGTAATTAGCTGTTGTCCAGTTACATATAAATCATGGTATAAATTACATATAAATAATTTTGAATTGTTCTAAACAAAAACATTCTCAGGATGTTATTAATGTCAGTTAAAAAATTTCTAAATGAATTTTGAAAAAGAGAAAAAAATAAGTATAAAATTTTTTGCCAAAATCCATTAAGTAGAACGAACCTAAATTAAAACAAGAAATATGAAAACAAAGATAAGTTTATCAGTAGCATTATTAGCAATAATACTGTTTTTCAGTAATTATATGTATGGGCAATCTGCAATAGAAATTGATAATTAGTGTCAGAAAGAAAACTACCCATTTTTGCATTGCACGTTCAGAATCTTC
>CAZUQY010000056.1:0-13003 GCA_964622935.1 uncultured Bacteroidales bacterium
ATGGACATAGCATTACTATTAGTGACACTGGTATCACAACAGATTTTTTTAGCAATTTAGTTATTAGTGGTTCCCTTACTTTAAATGGAAAAACTAGCAATGCTACAGACTTTATTTTAAACACTCCCTCAATATATATAACTCCAAATTTATCTCCGTATGCTACCATATTATTTGTAGATAAATGTGCATTATGGCTACCAGATGAAGCAACAATTAGGGTTTGGACAGGCGGCTTAAGTGGTGATTGCAGTAATAATCAAGAAATCCATATTGGCACTGGACTTAATGTATTTGCAGCTTGTAATGGAGCTCCAGGTTATATCTTCACTTTTGAAGAGCTTATGACTGGTGGAGGTACTCTAAATTCAGAAATTTCAGCTTCATCCATTTCTATTTGTTTAGGTGAAACAATATCTTTATCAGGAGGATGCCTAGGGGCAGTAGAAACCGCTCCCACATATTCATGGACATCTTCTGGTCCAGATGTTCTAAGCTTTACATCTTCATCTGTTGATCAAAATCCAACTATTACACCAATAATTCCTGGTACTTACAAGCTTAAACTGACAATTCAGACAGATAACGAAGGAACAATATACAGCAATACTGATAGTATCGAAATTGTGGTGGAACAAACATCAACAGATCCAACAGCTGTAAATGCTCCGGAAACAACTATTATGACAGGTTGCAGCACGACCCTAACTCTAATAGGAGGAGGAGGAGGGACATCTGAACAAATTAATTGGTATACTGATGGATGTGGAAGTGGATTTGTTGGTACTGGTAACGGTCTTGTTGTAAGTCCAATAGAGGAAACTACATATTATGGCAGATATGAGAATGCCGTACCCTGTAATCATGTTTCAACTTGTAGCGAGATTACAATTACTGTAGTACCGTTTGCTAATGTTTGGGTGGGAAGTGTAAGTACAGATTTCGCAAATGTATCAAATTGGCAAGGAAATGTGGTCCCTATAAATGGTGAGGATATACTATTTGCAGTATCACCAACAAATAATTGTATTTTAGACAGAGATTTCACCGTTGCTGTATTATCCAACACATCAGATAAACATTTTATTGTTGGAAATCATAGTCTTTCAATTTCAGATGATATTGACTTTTCTGGTACAGGAAAAGTTTATGCAGATGACATATCTTCAAATATAATATTTTCCGGAATAGCATCTCAAACCCTCGAAGCAGACATATTTTATGACAATGAAATTAGTAATCTTGAAATTTCTAATTTAATAAGTGTGACTTTAAATGGAGATTTGAGTGTAACAGGTGTATTAAAACTTTCAGATGGTGAATTCCAATTATTTTCAAACACTCTTGGAATAAGTGGAAACATAAATTATGCAGGAGGCATATTAATAGGCGGAGCTAATTCTAATATTCAATTCCAAGATTGTACTGAACAAATTGATCTACAGTCTATATCACTAAATAATTTGGTTTTGGATTCTGGCTTCGGTATACAACTTACTGGAAATGTCGATGTACAAGGAAAATTAGATTTAATTTTAGGTATACTTAATTTAAACGCCAATGTATTGATAGTCGCTGGGACGATTCAAAGAACTACCGGAAGCATTGATGCAGGATCAAGTTTAGATCAGATTGAATTTGCAAACCTTAGTGTGATTTCAATTCCTACGGGTAGTTTTGCTAGGGAGATATATAATTTAAAAATGAATGGAGCTGGAATAAGCTTAACAGAAGATATTACAATTTATAATACTCTGGAATTTGTATCAGGCAATATAAATACAAATGGAAATATTGTAATACTTACTGATATTGCAAAGGTAGTAGTAGGTGCAGGTCCCGACAAATGCATTAATGGATATTGCAGAAAAATAGGTAATACCTTCTTTGAATTTCCTGTTGGTGACGAGACCTTGTATGCTCCTATTAGTATATCTGCCGCACAAGGTGGTGGAAATGCAGCAGATTACTTTACAGCTTCATATTATTACCAAATGCCAAACGATTTGTATGATAGCACTCAATATGAGCCAGCTATTGTCAAGATTAGTGAAAAAGAGTTTTGGATACTTGATAGAAATGGAACCAATAATGTTTCGGTTTCTTTAAGTTGGGATATAAGAAGTGGTCAAATTTCTGATATCTCACAGCTTACAGTGGCAAGATGGGATGGTCTCACATGGCAAGACGAAGGAAATACAAATACTACAGGCACCATCAGTAACGGGACAATAACTTCAGGTTTTGTTACTGACTTTTCTCCCTTTACTTTAGCATCTACAAAATATCAAGAGAACTTACTATTACCAGTTGAAATAGTTAGTTTTTCTGCAATCTGTGATAATGATAGAAGAGAAATTGTTTGGGAAACCGCATCTGAAAATAACAACAGTTACTTTGAAGTTGAGTGGAGTGAAGATGCTAAGAATTGGCATTTGCTAGAAAGAGTTGAAGGAGCAGGAAATTCATATATATCCAATAAGTATTTAATAATAGATTATGAGAATTACAGCGTCAATAGTTTTTACAGACTTAAACAAGTTGATTTTGATGGTTCTTTCAAATTGTTTAATATTATTTATTTAGAGAAATGCATTAGCGAAGGTCTTGATTTTTGTCAGTTGTATCCAAACCCCGCTAAGGATTTTATCCAAATTGACGTGCAAGATTTTGTTTCAGCCGAAATAGTTGATGTGCTTGGGAATATCATTTTATATAGTGAGAATCAAAAAGTGGACGTTTCTAGATTGACTGATGGAGCTTATTATGTAAGAATTTACCACGGAAACAAAAGAACTGTAAAAAAATTAATCCTGTACTAGGACAGTAAACCGAAATATTAGGACAGATGTATTAATGCAAGCTTATAAATAAGTTATTGTTTAATAAACTTCAACACCTCTGATTTTTCATCACTATTAACTCTAACAAAGTAAACTCCACTTGCTAAATCTGAAATATCGACTGCTACTCTGCAGTTTGCAGAAATTTCTTTCTGAACTTTTCCTCTAAGATCATAAATGATAATGCTTGAATTATTTACTAATCCAAGGATATTTAATTGTTCGTTTGCAGGGTTTGGATAAATAGCAATTGAACTCAGCCTTTCAATTGGATTATCGACTAAAACAGTTTCGTAGATAATTGACCAGCCTGCAGAACGATAATATGAATCAGTAATATATTCAATAAAAGCCGTTCCCTCAGTAGTCAAAATACTTTCAAGCAAGTCAACACCATTACTATATGCTCCTAGCAAAACCCCAGTATTATCATTCCCATTATAAATATATAAAGTATCATTCGGATAAACATTAAAACTATCCCACTCTATCAATATTACAGAATTTGACTTTTCAGATGGGGAGATTAGCCAAGTACACTGTGTATTATTTTGAGATGGATACAACCAGTCACTTCCGTCATTAACAATACCAGAAGTAGTCGTAAGAATACTTTCAGAACAAAATGCCTGACAATACTCATCATTTTCTGGATAAACACTAACATAATAGTCATGATTAAATACACACCCCCAATTATCAACTATTGACAAATTGTAATAGTATGTGCCCACTTCTGGATAGAGGGTAACAATACCTCCTGATGGAGCTTCAATATTTTCACCTGTCCATGTAATAGCTGTAGATTCTTCACTATTATCATAACCCACAGTATATGTCCAATCTGTATTGCTCATCACACCATTTGCCACATGAATTGAAGCACTAAAAACAACTCCATCATCAGGACCGGCATTGTCTTCAAAATGCAAGCACCATTCTCCATCTACAGGGCACCCAACCAAACCTTCAAAACTTTCGATTGGACAATAAACACCTGTGGGAAAAGGCACTTCATATTCACAAAAATCATTAAAATGATTAATTGCATCCATTTCCCATGAATAATCATATCCGATTCCAAACTCACAATCACTTTCAGGTATTGGCTCTCCAAAAAAATTATTTTTACATTCTTTCTCAAATAAAGTTACTATTTGCCCATTTGGACACTCAAGAACAATATCTAAATCACCAGAATAAGAATGCTCCATATTAACATTTACAGAGATAATATCTTCAGCCGAATTTATTGTTGCATTTTTACTTAAAGATTGTAGTGAAAAGCACTTCCTCCCTCCTGGAATATCGAAACAAACCGGGCTAAAATTATGAAAACCTGTATAAAAAGTATCTTGAAGTCCATGACCATCTAAGACTAGTGGCTCACCATAACACACACCATTATCCATCATAATATCATAAAATCTAGGTAACATAGGAGTCCTAACACGATACATACTATCATAATATGACCTACAATGATTTTGATCAATTGCAGAAAGATAAACTTTATATCCTCCTGGTGTCACAAAAGTATGTTCAACAGTATCCATACCCCAACCTTCAATAGATTCTGATATGTCATTTGATATAAAATGCCATTTAAAATACAGACTATCTGATGATTGAAGATAGTTTATATCATTATTAGGAAAAGTTGATTCTGCATAAAATTCGACACTTTCTTCTGGACAAATATCTATCCAACAAGAATCAATATCGAAAAAATCAGGATCTGACCCAACTATTGCAATTTCATAGTCCTGGCAATCATAAACACATTCTATTAAAGCTTTAAATCCACTTCTATTCATATTTAAACCAGTATGCATCCTTATTGTTAAAGAGCTTCCACTTGAAACAATGACATCTCCTTCAAGATTGTTCCAGAATGCATATTCAACTAAGACAGGCGACTCAACATCATTCCCATCATATATTATTAAAGAATCTGAATAAAAACTAGGACCTAAATCAAATTCCTCAAAAAAAAGTCTTACATATGTATCGGTATTTGCAGATGTTATAGTAATAGTATAGTCTTCATTATCTACATAATCGCCTTCTGCACCTCCAGAATCATATAAAGTTCCAGAACATGTAGTAATACTTCCACCTTGAGAAATAAGGTATTCTTGTGCATATGTATAATAGGAAATCAACAATGCAAATATTGTTAATGCTAGTAACTTAAATTGTCTAGACATAATATAAAATATTTTAGGATTCGAGTGTTATTATAACTAATGCTTATGTAAATATAACGTTATTAATTATTAATTCCAAATTAATTAAACTATTCAATACGCAATTATAGCATAGACAAAAAAGAGGAGGCATATGTTGCCTCCTCTTCAGTAGATTATTATTATTTGTTTTATTGCTTCACAAACTTCAAGACTTCAGTTTTTTCGTCACTATTTACTCTTACAAAATAAACCCCACTTGCTAAATCAGAAACATCAATAGAAACACGGCTGTTTGCAGAAATTTCTTTTAGCACTTTTCCGCTAAGGTCGTAAATAACAATATTTGAATTATCAACTAATCCTACAATATTTAATTGTTCATTTGCAGGGTTTGGATAAACTATAAGGTCAGAATAGACATCGTCTTCAACACCAAGAACAGAAGTATTATACATTAGCTCCCAACCAACTGATTGACCTTCGGAACTAGTAACAAATCTAAAATACACTTCATCATTGTAAACAAATAGTTCAGTAGGAATATCGTTGGCAGAATATTCTCCGATTAGTGTTCCGGCAGTGGAATTACCTTCATATATGTACAAAGTATCTCCTTCTAAGGTATTAAATTTTGTAAAATTTATTTTAATAAACTCAACATCATGGTCTGTCAAAGAAATCAGCCAATCGCAATCTTGATTATTAAAATAATAGTTTGGTCCACTCCCATCATCAAACGTCCATTGTCTCTGGTTATATACCATTGAATTACAATATTCGGCATAATTAGGTGTAAGGTTTATTAATGCTCCCTGTCCCCAATGAAAATCCATTTGAGGATTTATATCGTCAAGATAGTAAAACCCATCGCCATATCCACCCCAACCCCAGTTGAAATGAAAATATGAAGTATCCTGATATCCATCACAAACGAATGCATGTCCGTTACCATAGTCATCTGTACCTCTATAAATTATAGGATGAGCTTTATCTAAATCTTCCCTTAATAAAAATTTCCATTGGTAATCTTCATACAAATACATTTCCTCTTCTGTCACTCCTGCACGATACCTAAAGTTTTGTTTTAATGCATAAAAGGAGTTTGATATAGACGCCCCTGAACCGTCAAAATTATAATCCATATTTACTGAGACTCCACAATGATATATTAATTCAGCAATAGCATCACGACTGATAGAATTAATTGTTGTAGTCATTTCATCCCACTTATAAGTAGTTTCTTCAAAATTAACTGTAATGTAATCTCCCCAAAAATATTCTGCAGATCCTCTTCCTGTTTCTGGATAATTCCAATATTTCATGACCTGAGCCATGGTAGTCGCAACACATCCTGCATATACATGATCGCCAGGCCCCTGAGGATGTTCCGGACAAAAAATATTATATGGATAATCCTGATTCCATTTTGTTTCAACTAACTTATCTACTCCTTTTACAGATCTATTATCAGCAAAATTATTATCTATTGCATTATCCCACATTGACTCCACTTTGATATCTGGCAAGATATTATTCTCAATTATCAAATCAAGTTGTTCCATATATTTATCAATCCATAAACGATTTGCTGGTGCAAGGTCATCTATATCAAAAGAATCTTCAAATGAATATGCCAATACTGGAACAGTTCTTCTGTCAGCACTCACAAGCACAAACCCGCCATTTCGATAATTTAATACATAAAATGCATTATTATCCTGCTGTGATTTGACTAAAACCTCATCAGAAATTTCAGAATTTGACTTATTTCGATTAAAAGCTACAGCTTTTTGTTTGTAGAAATTTGTTCCTACTAAAACAGCCTCATCATAACTCACTGTTTGAGAAAATAAACCCAAACTCATCAAAATACCAATAACTAAAAATAAGTAGTTCTTCATAACATTTAGTTTTGCTGTAAATTTAATACTAAGACATAGAAATAATATTGATAGATGCATTTACTTTTCAATTTTATACTAACAACCTCAAATAATATCATATCTACCTGAACATCTGATAGTTAAAACTTTGCCTATTCTAATAGATAAAAGTATTCTATTATAAATTTAGTTTTCATTTTATCATAGATTAATACAAGAACTTGAAAAATTATAATAAATTTGTAATAATTAACCAAGACCAAAGCTTATGCAATTAGGTTCAAAAACAAAAATAATAGCTACCCTAGGCCCAGCTAGTGAGAAAAAAGAAGTACTAAGAGAAATGATTCTAGCAGGACTAGATGTTTTTAGATTAAATTTTTCACATGGCAGCCATGAAGACAAAGTTCCAATAATAGAAACTATTCGTGAACTTGAAGAAGAATTAAATGTAAGTGTTGCTATTTTAGCGGATCTACAAGGACCTAAACTACGTGTTGGCATTGTTGAGAATGAGCCATTTATGCTGAATGACGACGACATTGTCAGTTTTCACACTGATGAATCAATACAAGCAGAGAACTCTTTCTACATGACATATGAGGATTTTGCAAAAGATGTAAAAAAAGGTGACTTTATCCTGATTGACGATGGTAAAATAAAACTCAGTGTTGTAAAAAGCGACAGAATCTCTAAAGTTGATGCCAAAGTTATCCATGGAGGTCCTCTATTCTCTCGTAAAGGTGTTAATTTACCAAATACTAAAACCAGTTTACCTAGTTTAACCGAAAAAGACAAAAAGGATGTTATTTTTGCTTTAAATAATGATGTTGATTGGATTGCACTTTCTTTTGTACGTGAAGCAAAAGACATTACCTATTTACGGGATTATATTTCAAGTTTCCATAAACAAGTAAATATTATCGCCAAAATTGAAAAACCTGAGGCGGTAGAAAATATTGATAAAATCATTGAACTTACCGATGCAATCATGGTAGCGCGCGGAGACCTTGGAGTTGAAGTTAGTTTTGACAAAGTACCTGTAATTCAGAAAATGATTGTCGAAAAATGCATCGAAGAATCAAAACCTGTAATTATTGCAACTCAAATGTTAGAAAGTATGATAACTAACTTCAGACCAACACGTGCTGAAGCAAATGATGTTGCAAATGCAGTCTTAGACGGTGCTGATGCATTAATGCTTAGTGGTGAAACCTCGGTAGGAAAATATCCCGTAGAAACCATTAAAGCAATGCAAGGAATTATCGATTTTACAGAACAAAACCGTAACATTTACTATAAAGTTCATCCACCAAAAGCGGACAGTATCAGATTTCTACCAGATTCATTATCACAAAGCGCATGTACATTGGCAGAACAGGTAAATGCTAAGGCAATAATTCCATTTACATTCTCTGGATATACCGCAATTCGCTTATCAAGTCATAGACCTAAAGCTAAAATATTCACTTTTACAGCAAATAAAGATTTATTAAGAGTTTTACCATTATTGTGGGGTGTCGACACTTTCTATTTCCCAATTTTTGATTCTATTGACGAAGCTATTGAATTCTCCATAGGAAAACTTCTTGACTTAGGCTTGATAAAAAAAGGTGATCTAGTAATTCACATTGCAAGTACTCCAATTACTGCAAAAGACAAAACTAATATGATTAAACTAAGTAGGATTTAAGTTAGGTGACTTCGGCTGCGCTCAGCACAAGTCACTCAGTCACCTATAGTATTATTTCTTTTTAAACAGGGAATCCACAAACTCTCTGCGATTAAAAACCTGAAGATCATCAATTCCTTCGCCAATACCAATGTATCTGACCGGTATTTTAAACTGATCTGACACGCCAATTACAACTCCACCTTTTGCAGTTCCGTCAAGTTTTGTTACTGTTAGTGAAGTAACATCGGTTGCTTTAGTAAATTGCTTTGCTTGTTCATAAGCATTCTGCCCGGTTGAACCGTCAATGATAAGCATTACTTCATGAGGTGCAGTATCAATTACTTTTTGCATTACTCTTTTTATCTTTGAAAGCTCGTTCATTAGATTCACTTTATTGTGCAATCTTCCAGCAGTATCAATAATTACAACATCGGCCTGAGCTTTCACTGCAGCCTGTACTGTATCAAAAGCAACTGAAGCAGGATCAGACCCCATATTCTGACGGATCATCTGTACTCCTACCCTGTCTGACCAAATCTGCAACTGTTCAATAGCAGCCGCGCGAAACGTATCAGCAGCTCCAATTATAACAGTTTTGCCAGCATTTTTATATTTGTTAGCAAGTTTACCTATTGTAGTTGTTTTTCCTACACCGTTAACACCAACAACCATAATAACATATGGCTTATACTCTGCCAGTATTTCACTTTCATCACGTTTTTCAGTATTATCCTCTTCTAGTAATAATGCAATGGTATCACGAAGTAATTCATCAAGCTCTGCTGTACCGACAAATTTTTCATTTTTAACTCTTTGCTCTATTCTTTCAATAATTCTCACAGTAGTTTCAACTCCAACATCAGAAGAAATTAAAATCTCTTCAAGCTCGTCCAAAACTTCAGAGTCGACTTTAGACTTAGCAAAAACAATTCTGTTTAATTTATCGAAAACACTGGAGCGAGTTTTCTCTAATCCTTTATCCAGTTTTTCTTTTTTATCCTTACCAAAGAGACCAAATAGAGCCATAACTAGATTTTTTTTTACAAATATACGCTAAATTGTAATTAAAACAAAAAGCACCTAACCGCAAGCGGAAGGTGCTTTAAATATCTATAATAAATATATTATTTCTTTGCGAAAAACTCTTTTGATAACTCTTTATCAATAATAGATTCTTTAAACTGATAAGCACCTGTTTCAGAAGATTTAACCATTTTAATACATTTAACGATAGTACGACCACCTTCTTTTTTAAGTGTTGCAACAACTTTCTTTGCCATGATTCAAATTATTTAATTTCTTTATGTACTGTTACTTTTTTCAAAATCGGATTATACTTTTTTCTCTCCATTCTGTCAGGAGTGTTTTTTCTGTTTTTAACAGTAATGTATCTTGAAGTTCCGGGCATTCCCGATTCCTTATGTTCAGTGCATTCTAAAATAACCTGAACGCGATTTCCTTTACTCTTCTTTGCCATTATTTAATCCTCCTGATCTTAATTAATGAAACCTTTTTCTTTTGCTTCTTTTAAAGCAATATTTAATCCTTTTTTACCAATGGTTCTAATGCCAGCAGCAGAAACTTTCAAAGTAACCCAAGATTGTGTTTCTTCATTAAAAAAACGTTTAGTCTTCAAGTTTACATCAAAGGTTCTCTTTGTTCTTCTTTTAGAGTGAGAAACATTATTTCCACCCATTGCTGTCTTTCCTGTAATTTGACAAATTTTTGCCATAACTGTATACTCTTTAATTTTAGGACTGCAAAAATCGTTATTTTTATTTTAATAGCAAAACTTTTTTAGGTTTTTTTTTGACATTTTAATCAAAAGACTGTTAATAAGTCCTTAATCCACTGAAACGAAACATCTTTATTGTTAATATTTAATAATATAAACCAAAATTACACTCAAAATAAGAACAAAATAATTACAAATGTATATTGAACAATAATAAATATTTTTTACTTTTACAGCTAAATAATATTAATTAAAATACAAGAGCCTTGGAAGAAAACACTTTTGACCCTAAATTATCCGAAACCAATCAGGATGATATAGCATGTACCAAATGTGCTGCGAAACTTGAATTCGAACCAGGTACGACTTCGCTTACATGTCCTTTTTGTGGAACAAAAAACGAAATTGAAATTCGGGATGAATCTATTGATGAACTAAACTTTGAGCAATATCTTAAAGAGGCTGAAAGTGGAAGCGACATAGAAGAAGTTGCGACAATTGCATGTAACGCTTGTGGTGCAATTACCACACTTGACCCAAATGTTATATCTAGCGACTGTCCTTTTTGTGGAAATAAGCTTATCGTTAAAAACGAAAGCACTAGCAAACAAATCAAACCAAAATCATTACTACCGTTTAAAATTACTAGCAAAGAAGCCTTAACTTCTTTTAAAACATGGTTGAAAAAATTATGGTTTGCCCCTCCTGGACTAAAAAAGTTTGCTACACAAGCAGAAAAACTTGCAGGAATGTATATTCCATACTGGACTTATGATTCTGACACTATCTCAAAATACAAAGGTCAAAGAGGCGATGACTATAGCACGACTGAATCATACACCGAAAATGGTGAAACCAAAACCCGTACAGTAACCAAAACCAGATGGACTGGTGTTTCGGGAACTTTAAAGCTGTTTTTTGATGACGTATTAGTAATTGCGAGCAAATCCCTACCTCAGAAAAAAACTAACAAACTAGAGCCTTGGGACCTCGAGAACCTTATCCCGTTTGATGAGAAATTCCTTACAGGATTCAGAACAGAAACATACCGAATTGGACTAAAAGACGGTTTCGATGTTGCTAAAGTCAAAATGGATCCAAAAATCAGGGAAGCTATTAAACATCAAATTGGCGGTGATCATCAAAAAATAACATCATTGACAACTGCATACTCAAATATAACATTTAAGCACACGCTCCTTCCAATCTGGATTAGTGCATATCGTTTCAAAAATAAAGTTTATAGATTTATTGTAAACGGACGTACTGGTAAAGTTCAAGGTGAAAGACCATGGTGCTGGTGGAAAATCGCATTACTTGTTATTGCAGTTCTAGGTGCTATTGGTGCAATATATTACTTTTTTGGTCAATAATAATTTAATTAAATAATAATAATTATGAATACAAAAATCTCAAGCATTCTTATGCTATTAGTTGTTGTCGTAATGTTTTCTGCATGCGATGCTAATCAAACAAAAAACGAAGAACAACAAGAAGAACTTACAGAAATGCAAAAATTAGTAAACAATTACGCCGAAGTTGAACTAACAGCGGATTTAAGCCATTTATCAGACAACCAAAAAGAAATGCTTAAAAAGCTTATCGAAGTTGCAGATATTATGGAAGAGTTATTCTGGAAAGATGCAATTGGTGATAAGGCAACATTTCTATCTACAATCGAAGATGAAGCAACAAAACAATACGCAATGATCAATTATGGTCCTTGGGACAGATTAAATGGAAATGAACCATTTATGAATGAGTTTGGTGCAAAACCTGCTGGTGCAAATTATTATCCACAGGATATAACTGAAGAAGAATTTGAAGCATTTACCGATCCAAACAAGAACAGCTGGTACACATTATTAAGAAGAAACGAAGAAGGCAACTTAACTTGCGTTTGGTATCATGAAGAATATACAGAATTAATCGAAAAAGCTGCTACACTTCTTGAAGAAGCCGCGGTTTTAGCAGATGATGAAGGGTTTAAAACATATTTAAAATTACGCGCTACTGCTTTACGTACTGATGAATATCTTGCCAGTGACCTTGCTTGGATGGATATGAAAGACAATTTAATTGATTTCGTTGTTGGCCCTATCGAAAGTTACGAAGATGGTTTTAAAGGTCTCAAATCTGCCCATTCTGGTCAAATTCTCGTTAAAGATCTAGTTTGGAGCAAAAATATTTCAAGATTTACAGCTCTGCTACCTAAGTTACAAGAAAGCCTTCCAATTGCTGATGCATATAAATATGCTGATGCTAGAATGGAAAAAGAAGATAATTCATCTCCTACAGGTGACATGAATGTTTATAATGTCATTTATTATGGTGGTGATTGTAATGCTGCAAGTAAAAACATTGCTATTAACCTTCCAAACGACCCAAGAGTACATTCTCAAAAAGGTTCAAGGAAACTTCAACTTAAAAATGCAATGCAGGCTAAATTTGAAACAATTCTAATTCCAATTGCAGGGCTTTTAATTGACGAATCTCAAGTTAAACATGTGAAATTCGAAGATGGTTTCTTCCAAAATGTAATGTTCCATGAAGTTGCTCACGGTTTAGGTGTTAAATACACTATTGATGGCACATCAAGTGTTCGTGATGCGTTAGAAGAGTGCTACAGCCCACTAGAAGAAGCAAAAGCTGATATCACAGGTTTATATATGGTA
>CAZUQY010000057.1:0-13002 GCA_964622935.1 uncultured Bacteroidales bacterium
TTACGGACGAATATTTGGATTATGAAATCAGACTCGAGAATGCTCAAAAAGCAAGAGAACGCTATCTTGAATTACTTGAGAAAGCTGAAAATGTAGAAGCAGCATTAAAAGTTGAAATAGAGCTCGAACGATTAAATCAAACCATCGACTTATTGACAGGTAAAATGAACCGTATAGACCATCTCGTGCAATATTCTACAATAACAATCAGCTTAAAGGAAAAGAAAAAACCTGGAATTCTCGGTTATATAGGAATGGGCTTATACTATTCTGTAAAATGGATGTTTGTGAGAAATTAATCAGATGAAAACTTTTTATTTCTTTATCCTATTTTTATCCTCCTTTACTTTATTTTCTCAAGAAAATCTTAGTCCAGATAAATTTGCGTTTATGATTCCTGATTCAATTTGTGAAAATCCGGAATGTTTAGCTCTACATATACGTTCAGAATATCCAGAAAATAAAGATTTTGTACGTGCTCTATATGTTTGGACTACAAAGAATATTTATTTTTCAAGAAAAATTGTAGATAGTCTTAAAAATGAAGATCTGATATCTTATGCATTTAAAACCAAAACCGGAAAATGCAAAAACTATTCCGCAATAATTACTGGATTATGCAATGCGGTCGGAATTGAAGCGTACTCAATTTTAGGATATGTTAAAATAAATAGAAAGATAGAAACCTCAAAAGATCATGCATGGAATATTATTAAAATTGATGATAAGTTTTATCTCTTTGACCCCACTTGGGATGCTTCTTCTAAAGAGAATATCGATAATTCAACGGATTTCGTTTTTAATTACTATATGAAAGATCCTGACTTTTTCATAAAAACCCATATGCCATACGATCCTATGATGCAATTAAGTTATTATCCTATAAGACACAAAGATTTTTTTAAAAATAAGACTAAAGGCAAAAAGTATTTTAATTACAAAAATGCTTTAAAAAATTACAACCTACTAAATGAAAAAGAACAACTGAGAATTCTACTAACTAGAGCTGAAGGAAATGGTCTGACTTATAAGAAATTGAAATTTCTAAGAGAAAGACTCATTTACTTTGTTCAAAAGCAAACATCATACATTAACTAAACACAATCAACAATTCCATATTGAATCTGTTTATTAGGTAAGAAAACACCTTGAATTTTTATTAATAGTTAATAAAGGTGCATTATTAAATTAAAAAAAATAGATATGAAAAAAAATATAGGAGCTGTAGATAAAGTATTAAGAATAATTATTGCAGCAGGAATTACAATTTTGTTTTTCACAGATGTTATTTCGGGCACACTCGGAATTATTCTAATGGTAGTAGCAAGTGTTTTTGTTTTAGTGAGTTTTATAGGATTCTGTCCACTTTATCTTCCCTGTGGACTAAGTACACGGAAGAAAAAATAAAACTCATAACTAACATATTTTAAGTTGGTTTTTATATTTTTGTTGAAAACAAATTTATGAAAACCAATAAACTTGATAAAATATTTGGCCCAGCCGGTTCCTTTGCAGGAGTTATCATCTTGCTTTTTGGAATTTATGCCTGTTTTTATTCATGGATAGGTATTACAACAATAATAGTCGGTGCATTTCTTGCACTTTCAAATACTAGTACCACAATTGACTTTGAAAACAAAAAAATCAAGTTCTCAAACAATCTCTTTGGTGTTTTTAGTATTGGCTATTGGACAGATATTAAACCCGGGATGAGTCTTGCTATTCATAAAAGTTTAAAGTCATATACAAGCTATAGTCAATCAAATCGAAAAACGACCCAAACCATTAAGGATTTTAGGATTATACTGCTAAACGATAGCGGGAATACCATTATGGCAGTCCAAAAATTTGACAAAAAAGAAGATGCGGAAAAAGAGATGAATGAACTTAATCAACAGTTATTTAATCCTGTAATCAAATGACTTCTTTAGAATCAAAAATTGGAATTAATTTAAAGAATGTTCATTGTCCTGTTTGCGGGGAAATACAACCAAAAATCAGAAAACCAAAAGGATTGTACGAAATTTTATGGGGCGGGAATACTTGTAAAAGATGTTGCTGTAAAATGGACAAGTTTGGTAAGGAGCGAGGCAAGTAGATTTGTACTGTATTTACAACTTTAATTCACTTTGTACCCTGAGCGGAGCGATGTGTTGAGCCTGTCGAAATGTCGAAGGGTAGCTCACTTTAAGTACTTTAGTTCACTTTAGACACTCTAAGTACTTTAGTCACTCTAAATACTTCCTTACCTAATTAAAGTAAAATACCCAGCTTCAGTATAATGGTTTCCATACAAATCGGTAAACGTAACCATCCATGAATAAACACCGGGATTACACATCATATTGTCATAACGACCATTCCATCCAATTTCGTAATCTTCACTTACAAACACTTTCTCTCCCCAGCGACTAAAGACAGATAAATTATACGTATCCAAATCAACATTTGCCAAAACAACTTTAAATTCTTCGTTAAGATCATCGTGATTAGGCGTAAATGCTGTAGGAGCATAAATAGTCAATTCGTTGTTTACATTAATTTGTACACTTGCAGTATCAACACAACCATATAATGAAACAGTACTAAGCATTACATCATATACACCTGCTTCGCTATAAGAATGATTTGGATTAGAAGCTGTGCTATTAATACCGTCACCAAAATCCCAGCTATAGAAAAATCCACCTTCGGAATAATTAATAAACGAAACCAAAGGATATGACAGACTAACATTTGAGGGGCTTGCTACAAAATCAGCATCAGGAACAGGAAATGATGTAATACTAATAGTAGTATCATTTTTACATCCTTCAACTGATATTACAAGAAGATTTACATGATATGTACGTGAATTAAAGAATGTGTGAAAAGGATATTTATCGAATGATAGATTTTCAAAATCACCATCATCAAAGTCCCAAATATACGTCTGCCCAATATTTTCGCTATTTTCAGCAAATTGAACAGATAATGGAGCACAACCTGTAACAGGGTTTGCAATTACATCAACAGGAGGAAGAGGATATGCACTTAATGGAACCAAAACCGTAACACTATCGTAATTGCATACATCATATATAACAAAGTTAAGGATAGTATCAGTAAACACTTCAAGTGAAACCGGAATAGCTAAAAGCGTATCATTAACATAAACAGAATCGGCAACAATTCCTCCTCCAAGAACATTGATATCAAACGAAACGGGCTCTCCTGGACATACAATATCCTCAGAAGCAAAAACCGTCATACTTATAGAATCATGCACAGTTACTGTTACAGAAATGTCTTCGCTAACACAATTTGCTGCATCTACAATATGCGCTGTATAAACAGTAGTTTCGAGAGGATCTACCAATGTAGTCATCCCGTTATCGTTGTTACTCCATAAAATTGTATAGGGCGAAACGCTGCCGGTAATAATTCCGATACCAATCTGAGCTGTCATTCCATAGCAAATTGTGGGATTATCCATTGTTTGAATATAAAACGGATCCGGTTCAGTAACTTCATACGTCATGACATATTGACAATAACTATCATCAATAACAGTAACGGTGTAAATTCCTGCCGGCACATCCACCAAATTTTGTTGCCAACTTCCTGAATTCCACTCATAGTGATATGGCATACGACCTCCATAAACATTTATATACACATTGCCATTCTCACCACCATTACAATCCACATTAGAACCATATATTATTCCTGTCAATGGGGCATCTGCTTGAGTAATCTGAACAGTATCTGCCGTAACACAATTATGCGAATCAGTAATAGTAACCATGTATATTCCAGGAATGAGATTATAAGTATCCTCACTTATCTCTTCGTTATTCCACTCAAATAAATATGATTCCGTTCCACCTGTTACAGTAAGATCAGCAGCACCATTTCCTTCTCCAAAACAACGCACGTCAGTGGGCTCAATATTTCCATGCAAAGGTAAGGATGGTTGATGAATCTGAGCATAATTAAATGCAGAACATCCATTAGCATCAGTTACAGTAACAATGTAAGTGCCATAATAAATATCGATAAGATTTTGAGTTCCGGCACCATTACTCCAATCAAACTGATATGGGAATGTCCCTCCAGTAAAATTAAGTAAAATCTGACCGGTATTATCTCCATAACATGCTACATCTTGTGAATTAATTATTGCAATTAATTCATCTGGTTCCGTAATGACAAAAGATTCTGACACTGTGCAATTGTTTGCATCTGTTACAGTTATAGTATATGATCCGGCATAAACATCCGTTAAATCCTCGGCCAAATTCTGATTTGACCAATTATAATTATAAGGCAGTACACCACCAACAATATCAACCTCAATTTGTCCGGTATTTAAACCATAACATTCAACATCTTGTACCGCTCCATTAATTAAGAATTCAGGAACACCGTCAACAATGAAAATATCCTCGCCAGTACACCCATTTGCATCGGTTACAGTAAAATTAAATTGTCCTGGAGCAAGCCCTGTTGGTTCAAATCCGACAACTGAAGCTTCTGACCAAATAATATCGTAAGGAATTGTACCCCCGCTAGCAGAAATTGAAACGGAACCATCATCAAAATTATAACATGTAATATCGCCTACCTCATCAATAGTAATATTTAATGATGGAGGTTGAATCAATGGTGTGGTAGCTTCAACAGTACAGCCAAGGTCTTCTGTGACAGTAACAGTATATGTGCCGACATCGAGCCCTGCAATCGTTTGTGTCGTTTCAACGGGAGAGGTATCCCATTCATAAAGATACGGAACATTTCCTCCTGTTGGATTTGCAGTAATACTTCCATCATTTACACCGTTACAGTTAATATTTTCAAAAGTCGTACTAACAGACAGATTAACAAAATCGACATGACAATCGGAACTTGCAAAACAACCAATTGCATCGGTCACTGTAACAGAATAATCGCCAGTAACATCAAATGTATAGCTGGAATTTATCGATCCATCCTGCCATTCAAAAGTAATATCCGGTATATTAAAACTCACTAAATACGGGTCTCCATTACAAACAATAGAATCTGATAGTTCTGCAATTGGCGGTAGAGTACTGTTTGTATGTACATTCATTTCTAGAGATTCCTCAACACAACTTCCATCTCTCATAAAATACATTGTAACAACGTAATCTCCAGAATTTGGGAAAGCATGTCCAATAACCGGATTACCTTCAAAAATAGGAGATCCATCACCAAAATCCCATGAGATATCAGTAATATTATCTGATGTGGACTCAAAATCAACAGTTGTTTGCGAACATGTAAGAGTGTCAACAAATTCATCAAACGCAGCTGGACTTCCATCTACAATAATATCAAAACTGACATTTAATGGTTGTATTTTTGCACCTGCCAAATATCCATATGACTCAACATTACCAAAACCATAAACAGTCGCAAGTACTCCCTCCGATGAAGTAAGCACGTGTGTTCCCTGAGCAATATTAAGTCTGGCATAAGAATATGCAGCATTTGTTGGAACTGCTGCCCAACCTGTAACTGTTGACCCGTCCAACTCAACAAGTCCAGTATAAGGTGTCTCAGTAACAATATTTGTATAAAACTGGTTTATTGCAGCTGTATTAAATGCCTGAAATACGATATAATCAAGAGTCTGCTCTACAGGTGAAAGCATTATCATAAATGGGTCGGAAGTGACACCGTCACAACTTGTTCCTTCACTATATTGAGCAACTGAAATCGGAAGGTCTCCTTCGATAAAGGAAGCTGGATTCAATGCTGTTTCATAAAATTCGCCTGCATCTAGATTAATCCCTACTCCACCGTTAATATTTATAACAGTACCATCTTCGCTGGCAAGTATTCTATATGTATCACCTATCCTTGTCATTAAAGGCACTGCAATGTATTCTTTACCCCATGCTTTAACAGGAATCATCTGCTCATATAAGTGGTCACAATATGTACAAGTCAATGGAACATTTGCACATTTGTTTCCTGCAAAAACTGCAAAATTATTACAGTTTCCTAAGTCAGTTGCTTTAACAGATGTTCCAGTTAAATCACCGCTGCTTTGTACCATATAAACCTCTCCAGTATTGAGAGTTATATTAAATGGAGTCCCTGCACCTACTCCACCAGTTACAGCAGCAGAAGGGATTATTTCTATTGATGTTCCATCTTCAACACCAACAACAACAAATTGTGAAGGGTTTCCACTAAATGGAGAATATGCATTAACAAAATATGAATCACCTAAACACTCCAAAGACATAACCAAAGTCGCATCAGAGGAAGCAGAACGCTGATTTGCAGCATAAACTGCAACAGGAGAATCAGAAATAACCTTAACGGCTTTATATAGCACTGAATTTCCAACATCTATAGCAGCATTTTGAGCTTCGGGAACAGTTACTAAAACAGACCCATTAGCAGGAATCGTAAAGTTTTGTGTCCACCCACTCCCTGGTATACTAGCAGTTCCTGTTGCTCCAACATCTGATGTAATATAAAGCAATGTGTTTTCAGGATTATCAAAATTTTGCATAAACGACAACCAAAATTCAGTTCCTGTAGTGCTCTGAGCAAAAATACCAGATACAAAAAACAATATACTGAATAAAAATGAATAAAACTTTTTCATGAAGCCCTTGACGTTTATTTCAACAAAATTAGCAAAATTTACAATAATGTGGCAAATTCTTAATATCTAAATACAAATTTAGACCAAAAAACCAACAATTTTAACTTTTTTCCCAATTCGTCACAGTATGAGAACGTAAAAACAATGACTTGGTTTGCTCAAAAACCAATTGTTTTAATTAATAAATATATATATAACTTTTTAATTAGCAAAAAGTGCCCTATAGTTATTAAGGACTGTTATAATTTAAATGTATGCATGAGTCATGGGGCATAAGACATAGAGCAAGTAAAAAGATGCTTATTCTTTAGTTACTGAATAGTAAATTTTATTCCGAAACAAAAGCCCAATTTTTGACTAAGCCAACCCCATGCACCAGGAATATACATTCTATTTGACCATAAATTATTGCCAAAACACTTACCTAAAAAAAATAAAAATAAAAATAAAAAAATAATGCTCTGTAGCATAGTTATTTATATGATTAAACATGACAAATGTCACAATAATCAAAATGTCAGTATAAGTTCTGGCACACAAGTTGATTAGCAATTACGAAATTTTAAAACCTTATTTATGAACAGAAAAATCATTTTAATTGGAGCAGTAATTGCGGGCACTATTGCATTTACTGCATGTGGAGATAAAGAAGAAATCAGTGTTGAAGAAAACACTGTAGATGTACTAATTGACAATAATGAAAATACCAATATTTTATCGCTTTACGATAACGATTTTAGCATTGATGCAAGACTGATTCCTGATGGCTTAGACA
Source organism: uncultured Bacteroidales bacterium (assembly GCA_964622935.1). Lineage (GTDB taxonomy): Bacteria > Bacteroidota > Bacteroidia > Bacteroidales > ML635J-15 > Bact-19. The sequence goes on from CAZUQY010000057.1 coordinate 7,401, forward strand.
GTGTGGTAGATGTCAAAATTACATCAAATGCTGATCCTGTTGGGTTCACAACTCAGGTTAACCTCACAGACGGCAGCTATACAGAGGGTAAAATTGTTTATCTTTACAAGCGATGTATAAAAAGTTTCTCTGTTGCATTGTTTACAGATACAGATAAAAAACTTATAAAAGTTGGTGAAACTGGAGATATTGTTACAATTGATATCGGCAACGGTTTATATACAGAACAAATTTCTTTTGACGCTAGTACAAATGTTGCTTTAACATATTGGTCTCAAGTTTATGAAAACGCAATTAGTGCCACATGTTTTATTTATGACTATAATTTCGATGGTTCTCAAAGTCCTAACATTGAAGTATGGACTAGTTATGATGACACAAAACTCACCTATGATTTAGAGTGGAATGATCCTACACAATACAATGGACTTCCTGCATTTAACAACTATGACATTGGAATTGATTTTACAATTAATGGTTCAACTGGAAACGGGGAAATCGGAGCTTCAGATGGATGTACAGTTTATATAAAATATAATGGGGTAACTTACACTAATATTTTCCATAACACTACTAGCGACAAATTACCAATTCAATCATAAAATGATACAAATTTTACTTAACCCCACTTATTAAAATTAAAAGGATGTCAAATTGACATCCTTTTTTTAATAAAATAATAAACACAATTTTCTTATTTAATAAAAATAAAATTAATTCTAGTTCTCTAGCATTTTTTGGAATGTAAAATATTTTATAAATATATTAGTTATATTTGATACAAATAAATTACAAATCATGAAAAACACACTACTCTTGTTTGTCCTTATAGCAATACCTACAAGCATATTTGCTCAGTTTGAAGATGTGAAATTTAAAAGCTTGCTAAAGAATTGTCCTGAAATTGGTTGGGATACATACAAATGTGCTCCATATATTGATTTAGCATGTTATGTTCAGACCTTGGAAACAGATATTGCCATCAAAACAATTACACAATATGCTAAAACATACAAATTTGAGAATCAGTTAATTATTCTAACAAAAATGCTATTGGCCCCTGCAACAAATGACACATTACGAAGACCATATATTGGAGGAGCTGTTTTTATTGGAGGCACTGATTATTCTGATTGGCAAACAGAACCAATAATCTTAATAAATGATATTCCATTCTTAATCTGCTCAGGTTATTTCCTAGGCGGTTCGCCAGAAAGAGCAATTGATTATTTTGATTATTGTCTCAAAAATGGAACATGGACAACAGCTAAATACAAGCAGAAATCGCAAGAAGAATACAGCGCTGCTGTAAACACTTTGCTCACATCAAGTATTTGGAAAGAAGAATTATCAAGTGATGAGAAAGAATTTTTTGTAAACCAAAAATAATAATTCTAATACTACTACCTATGGAAATTATCATCAGTATGATGATAAACATTCAATAAATTTTTACTAATTTTATACCCAATCTAACCATAAAATCATCAAGCCATGAAAAAGAATCTTTCGAAATTAATACTTTTCACTTTTGTCTTACTATTATTTGCCTGCAATAATAATTCAGAACAATCATCCATAGAGAATAAGAAAAACTCTGAGCCGACAAACAATGAAATACAGGACAGTACAGAAATTAAGAAAATTGACAGCACAGAAATCACACTTAAAGTTGCTGAGGATACAATTGAGCATGATTACTACAGCATTAATTACTTAGAGGATTTTATTAAATTTAGATCGCATGAGCAGCTTGAAAACTATTTTGGGAAAGACAATGTAGAATTTAGCTTAGCGAACTGTGGACCAGCCTCAAGCGTCCCAATCAGCACTATTTACAAGGATTATGAAAATCGAGTTATAATAATCTGGCAACAAGATCAAGATGGCATATCCGCACCAGGAGCTATCTCAGCAGCAACATTCTCAAGCAATTACGACGATAGCAAACCAGGTGGCAGTAAATTCAAATACAAATCCGGACTAAGAAAGGGAATGAGTCTACAAGAACTAATTGATCTTAATAATGGGCCTATTGAATTTAATGATTTTGCATTTAGCCTCGGAAGACAGAATTCTGTTGGTAAGGTTATTAATAGCTCATTAAATGGAGAGCTAAATAATTATTATATTGATCTGGATTATAAACTCCCTGACCACTATTCTGAATTCCCTGCAGATTATTTATACTTAGAACAATTTAAAACGGCATGGTCAAATGATCCAAAAGTAAACGTTTCGAAAATCTATGTAAAATATATAAAATATTGCCCATGCAGATGTATCTTTTGGTGTTAGAGTAATGTTTTTTATGCAAAATCAAAAACGGTAAAATGCATTTATCGAAATATGATTAATTATTTATTTGTCATATAAACTCTAAGACATTAACTATTTTCCAAAAGATTTCATTTTATAAAAATATAATGCAACTCATTTAATATTTACAAAGTCTAATTTTCAATACAAATTATTTCAAATCTATGAATTTATATTTATTTTTATTTAAATTGCATCAGTATTCTAGATCATAACATTTAACCATTAATCTGATATTTTGTATGTCATATAAAATTACAATACTCTTTTCTATCATAAAAAACCGAAAGATATTGCAAAGCATTCGTTTTGTTTTAACAACATTTGTTTTATTATTAATATTTGTCTATGGAAATTCACAAAATCTAAATTCCAATAATTGTTCGGACAATTATTATCAATCCAAAGACACTGGTTTCGGGAATAATGAATATCCTGAAAAGCATCAATCAACAACATCACAGGCAAGTTCTTCACACGATAATATTATTTTCGGAGAGACAATTAATATCAATGATAGTGATTTTACGGGAGCAACAAATGTTAATTCAGAAACTACAAGCGGTCCTATTTTAGTTACAATTCCATCAGCAACAACTAAGAGTCTGTATAAACTAGAAATGACCCTTGTGCCTTCAGACCCAACCTCTGTTACAGCAACCCCCTCAATAATTTGTACAGGCGGCACATCTCAATTAAATGCGACATCCACAGATAATATTATAAATTGGTACACACAGGCTACAGGCGGCACATCAATAGGATCAAGTGATAGCGGCAATGACTTTGCTATAAGTCCTGCAACTACAACAACATATTATGCAGAATCTCAGAATATAAATAACAAATATTATCTCCGATCAAATGTGGGATCTTTGTGGGGTAATGGAACTGATAATATCAGTGCTATGAACACCGTATTTGGTACAGGAAACTGGATCCAGGGATATTTTGAAACTGTAAATATTGCAGATTTACTTTCCCCAAAGACTTCGTTTATTTATCTAGAAGGAAGTGATTCAGGAGCTACTGAGCTGGAAACTTTTCTTACTGCCAATATTACTGCAATTGAAAACTGGGTAAGCAATGGCGGACATCTATTGCTAAAAAGTGCACCTAATGAAAATAATGGTATGAGTTTTGGATTCGGAGGAACTGTAATGAATTATCCAATACTATCGCCCATTGCAACAACTATTACTCCATTCCATAATATTTTTAATACTCCATATACTCCTTGTGGAACTAGTTTTACTGGGACTTCAATTTCACATTCTACAATTACCGGAACAGGTCTCACTAATCTGATGCAAGACGATAATTTTAAAATGATTCTGGCTGAAAAAAATTGGGGTTCAGGAAAAGTTATATTTAGTGGAATGACTTTGCCAATGTGGTGGAATCCTAATCCTAATTCAGATAATCTCTTATACAATATAATTTATTATATAGGTTATTCCCTTCCTTACTCTAGTATTAACCGCACACCAGTTTCTGTTACGGTAGTAAATGACCCTAATCTTTCTGCAGCAAGTTTTTCAGATAATGAAATATGTGTAGGAGAATCTACATCTGTTAATAGCACAATAACAGGTGGAACAAATATGTCATTTCAATGGGAATATTCAACTGATAATATAATCTGGAATCCTATAGCTGACGGAACGCCTGCGGGATCAAGCTATATTGACGCAACAACTACTGATATGACAATTTCAGGTATTACAGCAGCTGATTCTTATTACTACCGATTATCGGCAACTTCAACAGAAGGAAGCTGTACTTCTCCGGTTTATAGCACTTCTGCTGTATTAACGGTTCTGCCTACTACCACAATAACATTAACTTCAGCTAATAACATCCAAACAATATGTTTAAATGATGGCATCGTTGATATCACATACACCAGTACCAATTCTACCGGAGATAGCTTTAGCGGATTACCTGCTGGCGTAACAGGCAATTATTCATCCGGAGATATTACTATAAGCGGTACTCCGACTGAAACAGGGATATTTAACTATACAGTAACACTTACAGGATTGTGCGGAACAGTTTATGCCTATGGGACTATTACAATAGATCCAATTCCTAATGTATCTGCTTCAAATGACGGATACTATTGCACAGGAAATGACATTCAATTATCAGCCACCGGAACAGCCGGAGTAACGCATTCATGGACAGGACCGGGAGGGTTTACTAATAGTAACCAAAATCCGCTGATTACAAATTGTGATGTTTCTAACGACGGGACATATAATGTTGGAGTTGAAGATGCTAACGGATGTACTGCAAGTTCTTTCACACTCGTGATAATTGATACTCAGAATCCGACAGCTTCAAGTCCCATTCCTGTTTCTGTGGAATGTACTTCAGACATCCCAGCTCCCGACATTAATGTTATTACTGATGAAGCGGACAATATTACTTTAACCCCAACAGTTGCATGGATTGAAGACATTAGTGACTCTAATTACTGTCCGGAAGTTATTACAAGAACTTATAGTGTTACAGATGATTGTTCAAACAGTATCACAGTTTCGCAAATAATAACTGTGTTGCCTGCAACTCCTCCTGTAATGCCTGCTGATGAATTTTCAACTGTGGAATGTTTGGCAGATGCCTTACCTCCAACTACTCCTATAGTTGTAGATCAATGTAGTAATAGTATCACTACTGTTCTAGAATCAATGACTGACAATCCGGACCCTCTGGCTTGCGAAGGAACAAGAACTTACGTTTATTCTTACACAGATTGTGCTTCTAATGTTTCATACTGGACTTATGTTTATACAATAGATATCCCGGACTTTACTCCGGCAGCAGACGAAGCTTCAACAATAGATTGTCTTGTAGATGCACAAGTACAGCCAACTCCTCCTTCTGTAAATAATTTCTGCGGTAATCCGATTATTCCAACACTTATAACAACTCCTGCAGATATTCCTTGTGAAGGAACAATGACATGGGTATTCAACTATACAGATTGTGCTGGCAATAGTCATGATTGGACTTATACTTATACTATTGATATCCCGGACTTTACTCCAACAGCAGACGAAGTTTTAACGGTAGATTGCCTTGTAGATGCACAGGTACAGCCAACTCCTCCTTCTGTAAATGATTTCTGCGGGAATCCGATTATTCCAACACTTATAACCACTCCTACAGATATTCCTTGTGAAGGAACAATGGCATGGGTATTCAACTATACTGATTGTGCTGGCAGTAGCCATGATTGGATTTATACTTATACTATTGATATCCCGGACTTTACTCC